>JBDTSA010000138.1:0-6030 GCA_039931335.1 Acidobacteriota bacterium | reverse complement strand
CCATTGTGTAATTCTCCTCCTGCGTTTCGAATTACACAAAATTTCTGACACTCCCGATTTCGAGTTTAAAATTTTTAACGACCTCAAAGCCTCCTGCGTCCCATTTGCGCACTTCGGCGAGTCCACGGCTAATGTGACCTGCGGTTACGTCTTCATACACCCCGTCCTCGGTAAAACAGGCAGCTACTTTATCCGGATCGAGTGAGTTCCAGGGGGCAAAAAGCTTCTCGATCTCTTTGGGGTGCCCTGCCTGTGGTGCGGCGTATATTGATGAGTTCCCGATGATACCAGTGTAAGTAAAAAACAATACGGCCACTATCGATATCGTAAGACGGAAAATTGTTTTCATTTGTGTCTCCTCTCGTGTTGATATTTCCATCACGTCCATTGAAATGTTAGGCTTCGTCTTTAATTTATTCGGCCTCTTACCTAACGATCGATAAACTTTTAGATTCACGAAAAGTCATTCAATCTTCGGATTACGTAACGGTGAGATCTGTTCGAGCGGTTCGGTTGTTACGCGCTCGATTTGGCGGGAGAGCAGTTCCCTCTTGGCGCTTAAGGAAGACGGTAGGGTAGGATTTGAGTGGGATTACAATGACATCCTTTGACACTTTATGCACGTTTTTGCACTCTCTTTCCGGCTAAAAACGGCGCGATAAAAGGGCCCTGCTCCCCTAATCATCGACATTAAGGTTGGTGGAGACGAGGGGGATCGAACCCCTGACCTCTGCAATGCCATTGCAGCGCTCTCCCAGCTGAGCTACGTCCCCGCATCTGAGTTTCGAGTTCTGAGTCCGAAACGGCGAAGTTTGAATCTATCGAAAACGTAATTGGTCGTCAAGGGGTCTGTCGAGTCTGTCGGGTCTATCGCGTCTGTCGGGTCTATCAAGTTTGTCGGGTCTATCGAGTCTGTCGGCTCGGCCATTCCAGAAGCAAGGCGATCGCAGGCGAGAAGCCATCTCGACTCAGCGACTCTACAGACTCGCTAGACTCTCCAGACGCTATACCAACCATAGCCGACCGGATGTTGATCCTTTTCAGCGTCTTTTGTCTCCCATTCAAAAAAGAGAAGCTGTCCATGAAACCTGGTTCAGGACAGCCTCATCAAAATCCCCTGTTCGATAGCCTTATTTCTTCCCGGGCGGATAGTGCAATGCCAAGAGCTGGCCGCACTCGACGAGTTCACCGCTTATCGGGTAGTGAGCTTGAACATCCAGCAGAAACCAGCCTTCGCCTAAAATCTCTGAGACATCGATCATTCCCATGTGCGCGGACGACTCCACCCGAAGCAATTTCATGATTCATCAAGACGGTAAATGTCCCGTCGCCGTTATCGAATGCACCTAGGCCGTCGGGGATCCCGACCATCCGATACGGTGTAACGCCGTCAGGTTTGAGATTGACGGAATCGCCAACTGTGAGGATCGATTTTACGACCACTCCCGGAACCGACCGCACGATGTACGGTGACTGCGAGCTACTCGGCCCCGTCGTCGCGCCGCGTCTCTGCGCCGGAACTGAAGCGGCAGCTCCTAGCGCGATCGGGATCATCAAAAAAAAGGTACACGTCTTCCTAAAAGCAAATGTCATAAATTCACCTTCCCTTTATTTATTTATTTGACCAGATTCAAACGGAAGTGTAGACCGCGTTGTATGACAACAGGTTCACCAAATCCTTAAATCGAAATGAAGCGTGACGAGAAGTTAGCGCCCGGACCGGCCAGAAGATTTAACATCGCCAGAGACACGAAAAGCGTGGGGATGCCATAGAATAGCTTTAAGTTACTAAGGAGTTAATAAATGAAAAAAAAGAAACTTGAAGCAAAACTATCGAAGACCAAGAAGAAACTAGCAAAGGCAACGTCGAGAGTCGCTGATCTGGAGTCGAAACTCGAGAAGAGCATAACGAGACCACAGATCCGCACGCCTAAAGCGAAATCGAACGCTCTAGCGAAGGCAGTAACGCAGCCCGCAGATAAGATCGTGACTAAGACACCGCGAGCCGTAAAAAGCCCCAAGGCGCCAGCAATACCTTCCGGGGACGCTAGCGCAAAGCGCACAGCGAAAAGTCCGAAGACACGAGCGGTTCGTAAGAGCCCGGCGAGGTTAAGGCGGGCTGTGAAAGGTGCGAAAACACCTGTAGCGCGTCCGAACCCCGCTGCATCGACGCCAATCCCGACGAGTCATCAAGCACCGGGCCCGGATGCGATCTCGGCTCCCGCCACGCAACCAGCCGAGAGTGCGGAGACGCTGACCGTCGACCGTGGCGCGACGGCCGACACTCAGGCCAGAACGGCAACAGGCGATGGCAACGGGTCCTGACTTTCTGAGACCTGCCACCAGAATGCTGTTTTACAGTCGGATCTTCCTCTTGAAATACTCCGAGCGAAATTGATCACGTAGCGCCAAGTTTAGTGGATACGCCACGCAGAACCGGGATGAGTATCTTGAGGTGTGGTTCTCATGGATCTTTTTGAGCTATACACACGGCCATGTGTTCGCCCGCAGAACGGGCCAAGACGAATTACGGGACGAACGCGTTAGGGAGCGGTCTGTCGCCGGTTGCGCCGAATTGAACGATCTGCGTTTCGGGCGTTGTTCGTGCGATGAACCAGGTCGCCGTCGATGGACGGAAAACCGTCGCGTCGAACTTACGGTCCCCGTCAAAATCGCCGGGTGATGCAACGCCACTGCGGCACTCCGTCGATCAAGTTTGACCAGCCTCTCTCAACAGACCCGATGGGCCCGACCGACGCGACTGACTCAACAGACTACCGACCCTTAAAATTCGGTTTTCGCTTTTCCAGAAAGGCAGAGACGCCCTCCTGCTTATCCTCGGTCGAAAAGCAGATAGCGAAAAGATCGACCTCGCGTCTCAAGCCTTCGTCAAGATTCGAACGCGACGCAAATTTCACCGCTTCCTTGCAGAGCTGGAGTGCGATCGGGGCTTTCTCGGCGATCTTCGCGGCGAGCTCCATCGTCTTCGATTCGAGTTCAGGGGCGGGATGGACATGATTCACGAGTCCGAACTTTAGCGCGGTTTCTGCATCGATCATATCGCCCGTAAGGATGATCTCCATCGCACGACCTTCGCCGATAAGCCGCGTAAGCCTCTGCGTTCCGCCGCCGCCGGGCATGATCCCGAGATTGATCTCAGGCTGCGAGAAGCGCGCATTTTCGCTGCAGATGCGCAGATCGCAAGCGAGCGCGAGTTCGTTCCCGCCGCCGAGACAGAATCCGTTGACCATCGCGATCGTCGGTTTGGGAAATGAGTCGATCGAATTAAAAAACGTCTTCTCGTGAAACAGATTTCGTTGCGTGACCGGAGTTTGTCCGGCGAATTCGCTGATATCCGCTCCGGCGATAAAAGACTTCTCGCCCGCACCGGTGATGACCAGGACGCGAACGGAATCGTCCTGCCGCAGATCGTTAAGTGCGGCGACGCCTTCGCCGTGAACCTGCTTGTTGAGAGCGTTCAATTTGTCCGGCCGATTGATCGTCAGGACCGCGACGCCATTGTCGCGTTTTTCAACTGTGATTGTTTCGTAGGTCATAAAAAGTAGGACGGACTGTTAGTCCGTCCATTTCGCTGTTGCAAAAACAGTTTCGGGCAGTGAGCGGGGACGGACCAACGGTCCGTCCTACTCTTCTACTCCTTCGACGACGTTATCGTCCGCTATCCACGCGACGAAGAGACGCAGCCAGTTATCTTTCGATTCGATTATCGAGACGCCGACACGCGATGTGCCGTAGTTGGAAGCACCGATCCGCGCAACCTTCGCCTTTACCTCGACCGGTACTCCATCCGGGCGATGGGAACGGATATAAAGCGTGTCGCCTTCTGCGATCTTTTGATTCAACTGGAACAAAGCACCAAGCGTCGATATGTCGTCAGTCTCAGTCGGCTCGCTCCATGCAGCGCCATCCTCGGCGCGCCCTGAAACGACGATCGGAAGCCGCAGGGCCATCCGAAGAGCGAAGCGTTTTTCCTCATATTGAGGCTGCATACTTGTCGGCATCTGGCGTTTTACGAAATGGGTGTCGTTCGAGCAAACCTAGTTTAACATCTCTTCGCGAAAAACTTCTATGAAGACTTGCCGAACGGAATATTTCATCTGCGTCCCGGGATTCGAAAAATGTGGCCTCCCGTATCGGTATTCGACTAAGTTGCGACGCGATAGTTATACTACAGACATAGCGATTATTTCAAATTTTTCAAGCTTTTGGAGAGCATCGAAAGGTACATGGCAACGACGAACATCGAGCGAAAGGTTGTGATCCTTGGTTCCGGGCCAGCCGGCCTTACGGCGGCTATTTACGCGTCTCGCGCACAGCTCGAACCATTGGTCATCGACGGGCCGCAGCCGGGTGGCCAGCTGACGATCACGACCGATGTCGAAAATTATCCGGGATTCGCGGACGGCATCATGGGGCCGGCTCTGATGGAGCAGTTTCGCGACCAGGCGACGAGGTTCGGGACTGAGATTATCAATGTCTGGATCGACAAGGTCGATCTGTCCGAGAGGCCATTCACGCTTTATGGAAAGGACAGCGAGGACGTTGACGAGATCACAACGATTGTAAAGGCGGATACGCTGATAATCTCAACGGGTGCATCGGCGAAATGGCTCGGCGTTCCCGGCGAAGAGCCGGTTCCTGAGGGGTTAGGCGGCAATGGTGTTTCGGCATGTGCGACGTGCGACGGATTCTTCTTTCGCGGAAAACCAATCGTCGTCGTCGGCGGCGGCGACACTGCGATGGAAGAGGCGTTATTTCTAACGCGCTTCGCGTCAAACGTCACGCTCGTTCACAGGAGGGAAGAATTCCGGGCTTCAAAGATAATGCAGGAGCGAGTCCTCGATCACGACAAGATCGAAGTTTTGTGGAACACCGAGATCAAGGAAATTTTAGGATCGAAGGAAACCGGAGTTGAAAGCGTCACGCTCTTTAACAGCAAGACGAACGAGACTTCAAGCTTTCCGACCGAGGGCGTTTTTGTCGCGATCGGGCACAAGCCCAACACGGAATTGTTCAAGGGTGTTCTCGATATGGACGAGGTCGGTTATTTGATCACCGAAGGCCGGACGATGAAAACAAATATTCCGGGCGTCTTCGCGTGCGGCGATGCTCAGGATTCGTACTATCGTCAGGCAGTGACCGCAGCCGGGACCGGGTGCATGGCGGCGATCGACGCCGAGCGATTCCTGGTGGAGCATCACGTTCCGGGCGCTGAAAAGAATACTGAGACAAACTGGTAACTCACGGACGCATGGCAACGGAGCCTGACGTGCAGGCAGCCTATTTTTCTCCGACGACCGAGCCCTTCACAGTCTGTGCATTCTGACGGGTCTTAACTAGCTTTCCCGGCTCAAATCCCTGTTTCTCGACCCTCCGGAGTACGTCCTGATAGACCGATTCCTTCATTTCTGCTTGGCGGCTAAGGATCCAGAGATATTCTCGTTTGGGATCTGCGACTACCGCATACTCATAGTCGGAACCGAGATCGATGATCCAGTAATCGGCCCAGACGAAACCGAATACGGATAGAAAACCCGGTGCGAACCGCACCTTCAGCTTCGCATTAGAGCCCTTATCGGCGACTTTTCCTTCTGCCTTGGCCGAATTGACGAGGCCGTCCTTTTTCAGACACGCGTTCAAAACCTCGATCTTTCCGTTTTGCTTGAGTGTGTAGGTTGCCGTGGTGTTGCCGACGCACTGCTTTTGAAATTTATTCGGGTACCTGGCGGTCTCGTACCACTTTCCCGAATACCGGGTTAGATCCACCGACGGGACCGTGCGGACAGGTTGTGTTGTTCGGGCCTGAGCACCCGCGAAAAGATTGGAGAGTAGTAATAGGACCAGCCCTGTAAGTATCTTCATAACTTAATATCTTCGACAAACGCAGCAGGAAGGATGCAATTCGTTAGATGCTTTTGCGTATAATGACTCGAGTGTACAACTCTTTGATTAGATCTATGCCAATTTACGAGTACAAGTGTAACGACTGCGGAGCGCATATCGAAAAGC
>JBDTSA010000137.1:0-6039 GCA_039931335.1 Acidobacteriota bacterium | reverse complement strand
CCCGATCGCTTGGTAGTGGGCTGCCGACGAAAATATTCTGGGCGAGAGACATCGTCGGGAAAACAGATTGGATCGACGACGCGGTCGACGCGTTGACCGAGAATGTTTATCTAACGATCGACATTGACGGACTCGACCCGAGCCTCGTTCCCACCACCGGCACACCGGAACCGGGCGGATTAGGCTGGTACGAGACCCTTGAACTCATTCGGACGCTCGCGAAGAAACGCCGGGTTGTGGGAATGGATCTCGTGGAATTTTCCAAGACCGACAATTCCGACGCACCGGCGTTTCTCTGTTCGAAACTGGTCTACAAATCACTCGCCTATATCTTCAACGACGAATCTCCGAAAATAATTATCGATTAGTTTCACTGGACCGTGAACCCGGCTAGCGGATTGACATAGAATGCGCCCGGCTGCCAAGCTTCTTTGTTCCAGCCTGCACCGTCCTCGGCTCCGCCAGCCGACTAACTCGGCGTGAAACCTCTCTGAATGAGGCCGGAGCTGTGATTTTCTTGAACTCAAACCCATCCCGACTCGTATTTCTTTGCACGCACTTGCAAGCCACTTTGCATACGGTAGAATTTGAGACAGTAATTTTGGAGATGCACTGATGTTTAGACGAAATATTTTGTTGGCTTCTTTGATCGTCGCAATCGGCGTATTCGGGGGTTGCCGAACTGGTTTATTTGGTGGAAACGATGTTCCGGCCAAGGCGGAACCTGTCGCGCAGCCTGCTCCTCTTGTCGTCGACGGTGTACGCGCGTCCTACGCGGACGTCGTTGAAAAAACTTCCCCTGCAGTTGTCAGGATCGAGGCGGAATCGAAATCTCGGGGCGCACAGATTCAGCAGCCGCAGATTAGCCCTTTTGGAGATGATGAGCCGTTCAGACAATTCCCTGCGCCGCGCCAAAACCCGCAACCGAGGATCGAGCGAGGCCTCGGCTCGGGAGTCATCGTCAGCGCCGACGGCACTATCCTCACCAATGCTCACGTCATCGACGGTGCTGAGAAAATTACCGTGTATATGAGTGACAACAAAACATTCGCCGCGAAACTGGTCGGTGCGGACAAGCCGAGCGATCTCGCGGTCCTGAAGATCGAAGCCCAAAACATGCCGTTTCTGAATCTTGGCAATTCGGACACGGTCCGCATCGGCGATATCGTCCTCGCGATCGGGAATCCGCTCGGAATCGGACAGACGGTTACGGCCGGCATAATTTCCGCGAAAGGGCGGCGGACCGGGTTGAGTGACGGCAGTTTCGAAGACTTTCTTCAGACCGACGCTCCGATCAACCGCGGAAATTCCGGCGGTGCTCTTGTGAACCTGGCTGGCGAACTTATCGGCATCAATTCGCAGATCCTATCCGGCGGTCCGTCAGGTGGGAACATCGGTATCGGATTTTCGATCCCGTCGAACATGGCTAAGTCGGTTATGGAACAGCTCCTCCGCGACGGACGCGTCCGACGCGGAATGCTCGGTATCGGAATTCAAAATTTGAATGAAGATACGGCGCAAGCCCTCGGCTTGAAGGAGACGAGCGGCGTGTTAGTGAGCGATGTTAGGAAAGGAAGTGCCGCCGAAAAGGCTGGCTTCAAGCGGACCGACGTGATAACCGCTATCAACGGCGAGAAGATCGAGGACAGCAATGTGCTCCGCAACAAGGTCGCCGGCACGCTGCCCGGAACCGAGATCAAGGTAACAGTTCTCCGCGACGGGAACCCGCAAGAATTGACCGCCACACTCGACGAATTTGAAATGCCTGGGAGCAAGGGCGACGGCGAATCCGAAAACGGAGACGGAGCTCCTGAAAAGCAGTCCGACACGGGCAAGCTCGGACTGACTCTGCAACCTGTGACACCGCAGATCGCAAAACAGTTCGGTCTCGATGCCGATGCTGAAGGCATGGTCGTGACTGGAGTCGATGCCGATGGCGCCGCGGCAGAGGCGGGAATCGCTCGCGGCGACATCCTTTTGGAAATTAACCGCCAGCCGGCTAATAGTCTTGAAGCCGTGCAGTCGGCGCTTCAAAGCGGTGCCGCTAAACCAATACTTCTGCTCGTGTCGCGACGCGGCCAGACGATTTATCTCACGGTAAAGCCGTAGAGTGTGAATTGTAAATAGTAAATCGTGAATAGTAAATAGCCTGCCGATCGACGGCACTATTCACGATTCACGATGAACTATTTACTAAATGGTCGGGACGACAAGATTTGAACTTGCGACCTCTCGCACCCCAAGCGAACGCGCTACCAGACTGCGCTACGTCCCGAAATTGTTGATGTTCAGATTAGATTTCGAGGTGTGGTTTGTCAAACCACATTACTTTCGAAGGCGCTCTTCCGACTCTCGCGTATGACTCGTCTTCAGCATTTGCCTCAACTCGAGAAGCTGGCTCGCAAGCGTCTTTAGGGCGTCGCGGCGTTCGGGCGTAAGTGCGGACTGACTCGCTGCCGACGATTCCGATTCATCCAGGACAAGCTCGTCATCGAATAAACTCTGGGCTCCGTTAGTATTTGAATACTCGTCCCCAACGCTCGGCTCTGGATGGACGACCTTGAGCTTCGTCGTCTCGCGCATCTCGGCATGCAACTTTTTCTTCGCACCGGCGATCGTAAACATCTCCTCATAAAGGAGCTGCTTGATCCGGAGCGATATCTCAACGTCCCGCCGCCGGTAACTCCGCTGCCCCGAACGATTTTTCTGTGGCGAGAGCATAGGAAACTCAGTTTCCCAATATCTCAGCACGTGCGCCTGTACACCGACAAGCTCGCAGACTTCGCCGATCTTGAAATAGATCTTCTCGGGTATCAATATAGCTGGCTGACCCATCAAAACGTTATATTTGTGTTAAAGTTTTCGGTAAATAAGAACGACGTTATTGTATGAATTTAATAAATTTGTGTCAATAAGTTTGTATGCGTACCGAGTTCGACTTCATCCGAAGCATTAAGAAGAAATATGACTTAAAGCATGTCGGCGATGACTGCGCCGTGTTACCAAAGGACGCCAAAACGGATCTCGTCGTGACCGCGGACATGCTCGTCGAAGATGTTGATTTTCGACTGGAATGGACAGCAGCGGAGTCGCTCGGGGCGAAGTCCCTTGCCGTTTCGCTTTCGGACATCGCGGCGATGGGCGGCACTCCGAGATGGGCGATGTTGTCGATTGCCGTGCCACCGGCTCTATGGAAGCGTAAAACATTTATCGACGATTTCTACGAGGGCTGGTTCAAACTAGCACGCCAATACAGGGTCGACTTGATCGGAGGCGATGTCTCCAGAACGTCAGACAAACTGGTGATCGATTCGATCGTCACAGGCGAAACTGCTAAGGGCCGGGCGGTGTTGCGATCCGGTGCGGAACCCGGCGATTCCATCTTCGTGACGGGCAGTCTCGGCGGAGCGGCCGCTGGTCTCGAGCTTCTCAAATCGGGACGTCGAACAACGAGTCCTGCGGCGAAAAAAGGCCGGCTTATCGAACGCCAGCTTCGCCCCACACCGCGAGTGGAAGCAGGCAAATATCTTTCGGTACGAAGGTGGGCAAAAGCAATGATCGACATCAGCGATGGGTTTGCTGCGGATCTTCATCATCTCTGCGACGCAAGCGGTGTCGGGGCGTTGATCGAGATTGATAGAATTCCGATCGATGAAAATCTCGACGGTATGACGGCGGATCAAAAACTAAAGTTCGCACTCGGTGGCGGTGAAGATTTCGAGCTGCTTTTTACATCCGACAGAAAAGTTTTTTCACAAGCCGAATTACCACAAATCACCCGAGTGGGTGAGATCACGGAAAGTGCCCGAGTAGTTGAAGTTGTCCGCGATGGACGACGAAAATTTCTTCCGCCATTTGGCTACCGGCATTTTTGAAATTCGCGCACGTTCGAAAACTTTTTTTTGAAAATTACTTGACAAGCAATTTTGCATCGTGCTAAAACTCTCATCCTGCCGCGAAGTGTGCGGCAAATTTTTTTGGAGATAATTTTTGTGATGCGAAGTTCGATACATACAACGAGACCGTTCAGCGAATTTTCCGCCGGCGTTATGATGCGCCCTGGAACGAGCTGGAACGCCGTCGTGTGTTTACAGCTCAAAGGTGCGAATTATCAACCGAAACAGGATCGCAACATGGATTCTGAACTAGTTACTTAACATTGCGGGAGCGGCGTTCCCGCTCCCGAAACATCGAAAGTAAGACGCGAAAGCGTCGAGAAGTTTTTAGGAGCGGTTACGCCTGGATCATTGAGAGATCCAACGTGTAGCCGCTCCTTTTACTTTTGATGTTTGAAAACTGAATAGCCGTATTTAACGGTGAGTGATGAACGGTGAATGGTGAGTGTGTGATCACAACCAATTCCGTCACTCACCGTCCACCACTCACCATTCACCACCATCATTTTTTTTGGAGACGTAGCTCAACGGAATCAGAGCATCTCGCTACGAACGAGAAGGTTGTAGGTTCGAGTCCTTCCGTCTTCACCACATTTCCCGGGGATGAATGCAAAGGGTCCAGCAATCGGTTTTTCACGCCGATCGTAGCGGGTTCGAGTCCCGCCATCCCTACCAATATTTCGGGGTCGTCTAATCGGCAGGACGGCTGGCTTTGGACCAGCAGATAATGGTTCGAATCCTCTCCCCGAAGCGATTTCAAATCTCAAATTTGAAATTTCAGATTTCTGTCCGGGCGTTCCACAGATGGCTACATGGGCTTGCCTTGGGAGCAAGTGTTCGCAGGTTCGAATCCTGCTGCCCGGACCAATTTACGCACGCGTGGCCAAATCGGCAAAGGCGCCTGTCTTAGAAACAGGATATTGGGAGTTCGAATCTCCCCGCGTGTACCAGTCCAATTTTGGATTTGGATTTGGGATTTGGGATTTCGGATTTCGACCCGACCAAGGTTCGATCGGAGCTATCGGAATCAGAAATCCCAATTCCCAAATCCAAAATCGACAGCGGGTATAGCCAAGCGGATCAAGGCGACGGTCTGCAAAACCGTCAATCATCGGTTCGAATCCGATTACCCGCTCCACTGATCTGGATACTGGGATTTGAGATTTGGGATTTCGGACGTGGTGCTTGTGATCGCGTATCGCAGCGTAAAGAGCCACGAGCTCAAGATCCCAGATTCGAAATCTCACATTCCAAGTCTTCATGTGGTCCGTAGCTTAATGGGATCAAAGCGTCGCACTGTGAATGCGGAGATTGCGGGTTCAAGTCCCGTCGGTCCACCCACTCTTAAATTTCAAATTTGAAATTTCAAATTACAAACGGCGCCGTAGCAGAATGGCGTTACGCTTCCCGTCAAGGAAGTGCAGGACGGATCGAGTCCGTTCAATCGCGCCAGTCAATTTTTGGATATTAGATTTTAGAATCAGCCCCTCACTTCACAATTTGGATTAGTAATACACACCAGCAGTTTGATAAAAGGAGACAAAACCTATGTTTGCACCTAAGAGTCGGATTAATTTCGCGACCTGAACGATCAGCTTTTCCTAGTTCGCTGAAATCATGTCGCTCACGTAGCCAAGGAGATCAACATTTTTTCAGAAGAACTATGAGGAATAATTATGAGCAAGAAGTTTCACGTCAACGAACGTGTATTCCTAAACCTGCCGACGAATCTGCGTGCTTACATCATCGCTTTTGTCGAAGATACGAGCGCATACCCGGCCTGCTGCGATGAGTATCGCGACGGCGGGCAGATATCGTTGCGGATCGCGGACTGTCACGAAGAGATCGATCTTTTCTTTGATCTCTCGACCGCCGGCCGACGCGAGAACAGCCTTCACAAAGCGAAAACTCTCGCGGACATTCTCACTCGGTTTCGAGAAGCGATCGAAGCCGAGACAAAGGCGATTGAAGAACGAGTGACGGTGCAGCATCATGCTCGCTCCGTCGCTGCAGTCCATTGAAATCTCCCACGACGAGCACCCGGCCGCTTCATCTCGGAAGCGGCCGGATAGGGTTTCGGATTTGGGATTCGGGATCCGCGATTCAGCGTGGATCAAGGATCAACGATTTAGGATTCGAGCGT
>JBDTSA010000136.1:0-6041 GCA_039931335.1 Acidobacteriota bacterium | reverse complement strand
ATCAACTACAGCTTTCGGCATTTCAACGGATGTCCCCGTACCGGGCGATTACGACGGTGACGGAAAAGACGACGTTGCTGTATATCGAAACGGAACGTGGTACGTACTTCGATCGACTGCGGGACTATTAATTCAGCCCTTCGGTATAGCGAGCGATAAGCCGATCCCGTCACAATATATCCCCTAATTGTTCCGCGGAGCGAACGGCTTAGCTGTTCGCTCCCATGTTTTTTGACATAAGGCCGTCTGAAAGGGCGGCCTTTATTTTTGCGTACAGGTCGATGTCAGGATCTCAAGGAATCTGGCCGAATGAGGTTGTCGGTCGCGACCTTAGGTGTGGCCGGCTAACGTTATTTCCAAACCGGGCGCTTTTTGTTGGACTTTCGCGACACAATTGTCGTCAAATTAGTAATTGAAATCTGATCGCCAGGAGCACTCGCGTATGACAAGAAAATTGCGTCGAACCAGGGCAGCCAAGTTGCTGGCCATTCTTGTAATGAGTTTGATAGCTGTGTTCGGCCTCACGAACGTGACCTCCGACAACGTTAAGGTATCAGCATCGGCGAGCGGTCCTTCGCCGTCTCACACAAGCGCTCCGGGTGAGGCGAATTGTACGGAGTGTCACTCGGACTTTACGGTCAACAGCGGGACGGGCAATGTTGTGATCACCGGATTGCCGGCCAACTACCTTCCCAACCAACAGATCCCGGTGACCGTGCGCGTCAACCAGGCGGATGCCGTCATCTACGGATTTCAAATGACGGCGCTCGACTCGCGAGGTCAAAAGGTGGGAGCCTACACATTGCCGTCGCAGAATCCACCGAAGATGCAGCTCGTCGAAGGGCTCGTGAATAACATCCAGCGCACTTATATCGAGCACACGGTCGACGGGATCGTCCCCCAGCAGTTCGGCTTTAATACCTGGACCTTCACCTGGACTGCCCCGAGTGTTCGCGTGGGGAAGATCGGCTTTTACGCAGCCGGCAATGCGGCAAACAGCGATGGTGGAACAAGCGGCGATTATATCTATACGAAATCTGCGGCAAGCCTCTCGGGGAGTGCGATCTCAAATTTCGATTCAGATGGATCTAGCGACATCGCTGTTTATCGTCCTTCGACTGGAGTGTGGTATTCGCTCAATACGGCCGACGGCGGTTTTCAGGCGGTTCAGTTCGGCATCGCTGAAGACAGGATCGTCCCCGGAGATTACGATGGCGACGGAAAAACGGATCGTGCCGTCTGGCGTCCCTCGACCGGTGTCTGGTACATCCAGAACAGCTCGGGCGGCTTTAACATTTCACAGTTCGGCTCGACGGGTGACGTCCCGGTGCCGGGTGATTACGATGGCGACTTGAAGACCGATCTCGCGGTTTGGCGCCCATCAAACGGCGCCTGGTACATCGCCCGCAGCTCGAATGGAACCTACGACATTAGACAGTTTGGCTTGTCCACGGACAAAACGGCGCAGGCTGATTTCGATGCCGACGGGAAGACAGATCTCGCCATTTGGAGGCCATCGACCGGTGTCTGGTATATGTGGCGGAGCTCGGATTCGGCTGTTTTGATCGTCGGCTTCGGCCTCACCGGAGATTTCCCGATTCAGGGTGATTACGATAGCGATGGCAAAACAGATGTCGCCGTGTTCAGACCCTCGAACAGCGTCTGGTATATCAACCGCTCTACTCAAGGGTTCACGTCAGTCCAATTCGGGATCTCGACCGACAAACCGGTACCCGCGGATTTTGATGGTGACGGCAAGACCGATATAGCCGTCTTCCGCGGCGGCGTATGGTACATACTGAGGAGCACGGACGGTGGAGCTACGATCGCCGGCTTTGGTCTGGCAGGTGATGTGCCGGTTCCGACTGGCTATATTTCTCAATAGGGAGAATCGTCCGAACGAAAAAACCCGGCAGAGACTTGAAAGCTCTCTGCCGGGTTTAACTGTAAAGGAGGGTTCTGACCCTGGTCCGCATTACGCGGAACTACGGTTTCTGTCCGGTAGCCGGAACAGGTACTGTGACGGTCGTTCCCGGAACTACAGGGCGGTTCGGATCGCCGGCAGGTTCAACATCTGAATTGGATGTCGGATTGCCAAGCGGAACCGGCTGGATGATAGTTGCCGACGGCTTTACACCTGACGAGCCTGCGGCCGTTGCAAAATCCGGACGCGAGATTCTCGGGGTGATAAAGAAAAGGATCTCGTTGGTGTTGCGTTCGACTCCCTTTCGTTTGAACAGATGACCGAGGATCGGGATCTTTGAGACACCAGGCGTGCGGTTCTGGTTCTCACGCTCGTCGTCGAACAAAACACCACCGACCACCGTCGTTCCTCCGTCAGGAACGGTTACCTGAGTCTCCATGATCTGCGTGTTGATCGTCGGATTGACGCCGGCCGCTGCTGAAGCAGCTGACGCGTTCTCAGCAAGAACATCGAGCACAACAGTACCAACGTCCGTGATCTGAGGAGTGATCTCAAGCTTCAGCGGCACATCGACGTACGTCGTCGTGACGATGGGGTCACCACCATTGCTGCCTGGCTGGATCGTCGAGATCGGGATCTGTGTCTTGCTTTCGATCTTCGCCTTTCGGTTGTTGAGTGTCGTGACACGCGGTGTCGCAATGATCTTCGCTTGTCCTTTCTGTTCGCCCGCCGTAAGCAGTGCGCTGATCTGGGCAGTACCGAAGATTCCGGTTGTCAGTCCAATCACTGTGTTTGTATTTTGCGCTTGAATCGGGTTTGAGATGATGCCAGTCGGTAAGCTGGTAGGAAGCGGCAAATCAGTATTTATGCCTGGAAGTGTTCCTCCAATGCCTCCGCTACCACGCGGTCCGACGACCAAACCCGTGAGCTGGAATCCGATGTCGCGGCTGAACGTACGCGTCGCTACGACAATACGGGCTTCGATCTCGACCTGCGGTTCCGGCTGATCAAGTATTGCAACCAGCTGACGGATCGCGTCGATGTTCTGTCTCACGTCCGTTATGATCAGTGAATTGCTTCGTCCGTCCACTTCGATCGATCCTCGGCGCGATAATCGGCGCTTGATGATCGGAAGGAGACCTTCACCGCCGCCGGCGTTAGAAGATGAAGAAGACGATGAGCCGCCGCTGCTGCTGCCACCGCCGCTGCTGCTGCCGCCGCCGTTGCCACCTTGGCCACCGACCGTTGTAGTTCCGCTGGTCGCACTGCCGCGATTGATTGTGCCGGCTGCTCGTGCGTAGTTCAGGCGGATAAATTCTGTATAGAGCGGCGATCCGTCAAGCTGGTTGTCCATTTGTGCACGGTATAGCTCGCCTTCCGTAGCCAGTGCCTTCGCGTCTGCCACTCTCAGGATCGTCCCGTTCACTTGAACGCCGAGTTCCTGCGAACGAAGGATCGAGTCGAGTGCGACATTCCAAGGAACCTCGCTTACGTTTACCGTCACCGGCACTGACTTGACCGACTTGTCGATCACGAAGTTAACACCGTACTGCTCGGTAATGTAGTTGAGAATGTCGCGGATATCGGCATTAACTACATTCAGGTTGATGGGTTCGCCCCGGAAACCAGCGTCGCCGTACATGGAGCCTTGACGCTGCGGTTCGACCTTTTGCGCGGCTGCCGATAGTACAAGCAGACCGGTGATTATGGATGCGATCAGTATTTTCTGGGCGTGACCGCTGATAATTTGAAGAGAATTCATGTTTCCTCCGTTACAGATTGAGTCCATTCTTCGGATCAAGAGATGGCCTTGTTAAGGTGTGTTTCGATGCTGGGAAGCTGGGGTTGGCGATCAGGACGAAAAGCTACTTACTCTTGGCGACCTTGACCGATTTCTTGGAGTCTTTCTTAGATTTTTCTTTGTCAGAGTCCGACGGGACCTGTCGATTCATTTCTTCGAGGGGCGACACAATGGGCGTCGCTTTCTTGACTGCGTCTGCCTCAGCAGTTTGTTGCGCGGGTACGCTCGAAGGTTCTGCCGATGCACGATTGTCGGTTTCCACTGGAGCCGTGCCCTGGATCTGTTCGCGGTCCGTGTATTTGCGAAGCGGCTTGTTCTCGACAGACGAAACGAACTTGCCGTTACTCATCTTGGTGACGCGTCGAAAGACGAGCCGATTTTCTTCGACCGCAACGAGCTGACCGTCAAAGAACTTTTCGCCGGGGTAGATCGTGTACGAGAGTTTCAAAGGCATCGCCTCGACGATCGCAGCGTAACCACGCGGCGTCCGGAAAATCCCGGTGACCGACATTTCGCTCAGCGTCAGCACGGAAGTTACTTTCGGAACCGGCATGCCGCCGGCAGCTGCGGTCTCGCGAAGGCGCTTGTAGTATTCCACTCGCCGTTCGATCCCGGGAGCTCCAAGATCTGCCGGCGGGCCGTTTTTCTTCGGGCCAGTCGCCGGGCCGTCTTCACGCTTACGAGCCCAACCCGGCTTTGAGAACGGATCGCGGTTCTGCGCGTTTAGTTCGATAAGGCTTCCGCTGATGAGCATGAATGCGACCAGGGCGAGACCCAGACTCAGGAAGCGTACAATCTTTTCTTTGTTTGTCATGGCTTTTCTCTCTCGTGACATGTTCGATCTTAAGTAGTGAGTTCGGTCTATTTCGCTGCCGGTGCGGGCGCATTGGCTGCCGGTTTAGCTCCCGGTTTTCCAGGCTTGGTGGCGGGTGTCACCGGTTTGTTCATCGTTTCCGGATCGGCGTAGTAAGCCGTCAGAAGGAATTGGGCATGGAGAGTTTTCTCCGCGCTCTGCTTGTCCAACTGATTGATCTTGAAATCTGTGACCGACACGATTCGCGGCAGCTTCGCCATCTTGTCGAAGAACGCCCGTAGGTTATTGAAGTTACTGTCGACCTCGATCTCGACCGGCTTGGCCATGATCACGTCTTGCTGCGTGTCGTCGCGTGGGCTAAACCGCATGACGATCATGCGTGAATCTCGTGCGTTATCCTGGAGGCCCTGGAGGACATTCGTGATCTCGCGCTGCTCGGGAAGCAGGACTTTCAGTTCTTCGTATTCAACTGCCTTGCTCGCATAGAGAGCTCGGAATTCGTTGATACGCTGCGTGGCGACGCGGGCCGCCTCATTCTTCGCCTGGAGGGCGGCGACTTCCTCGTTCTTAACGCGGACTTCTTCTCGCGTCACGCTGGTAACAAAGTACCAGACCGAAAAGTAGAGGAGGGATGCTATACCAACCAGGAGAATGAGCTGGTAGTGCCATTGCAGATTTTTGATTTTCTCTAGCATTGTGGTGTCCTTCTTTTTCTTGGATCGATTTCTTCGATGACAACTAGTTCTTTGCTACCTGTCCCGGCGCGGCGGGCTTTGCCGGTGGTACAGCCGCAGCTGTCGTCGGGACGGCCTGGTTAATAGAGCTCGCCTTTGACGGCGTGTAGGCCATCTTGATAGTGAAGTTGACGACGTTCACCTTCGGCACTTCCTTGCCGCCGGCTGGCGTCACAGCCATCTGGTTCTGAACTTCCTCGCGCTTAGTCTCGATATTCATATTCGAGAAGAGGCCGTTGGAAAACTCGAGGCTGCGTCCAAACTGGGTGACTTGTGATTCGTCAGGCGAGTTGCCCTTCATCTCTAACTGATCACCTTTCTGCTCGATGCTCTGGAGATAGATTCCGGGAACCATCGCAATTCGCTCACGCATCGCCTCAAGCACCGCACTCGGGCCTTTCTGTTCGTCACGCAGCTTCTTGATGGCTCCGATGCGCTTGTCAATCGAGGCGATCTTTTCTTCGAGTTCTTTCTGCTCTTTGATGACAGCTTCGAGTTCTTTCTCGATCTGTTTCTGCTCTTCGAATCGGCGTTCAGCATCGGCCTTCGCCATCTGTGTGCTGATCACATCCCATCCGATCACGGAGGCGAGAAGGAATCCGACGGCAAGCGTCAAAAGGAGGAGGCGCGATGCTGGGCTTCCGACCTTTCGATCGACGGCCATCACCGTACTGCCCTGTCGTTCTGTTACTGAATTCAGTAGATTGATCTTAATCATGGTAGTTAAACTCCCCTTACCGCCAAACCGACGGCGACCGCCATCTCCGG
>JBDTSA010000135.1:0-6043 GCA_039931335.1 Acidobacteriota bacterium | reverse complement strand
CTGAATCTCAACGTGCCCATCTTCTCGCGCGAGTTGTAGTTCTTCTTGTACCGGTCGAGTGTCGGCTGCCAGCCGCGTGTCACGTTCTCGCCGGAAACGAAAACCAGGTCGCTCGAATTCCAATAACCGAGCATGAATCCGTCAACGTCGCCGCGATTCCACGCGACGGCCTGAGCGTCCATTACGGCGACAATGTCAGTTCTTATCCTCGAAACGTCATTTGCCGACTGGCTAAATGCCGTAATCGAAAATAGGAGCACCACCATGCAAAGAAGAATGCTTTTCATGGCGCGGATTATAGCAGGGAAGTAACCGCCGGTCAGACTCACAACGAGCGCGGCCGAAATAAGACCCGGCCGCGCAATGTCGCTGGTCTCAAAACCTGTCTACTGAGTGTCGCCAGTGCCTTTCTGCTTGCCGGTAAGGTCGATACCCATCTTCTCGAGCGTAAGCTGGTTCAGCGTCCCGGTTGCTTTCAGGCCTTTCGCTTCCTGGTATCTTTTCAAACCTTCACGCGTCGGGTCATCGAGTTTACCGGTTTCCTCTCCCGAGTACATACCGCCGGTTTTCAAAAGCTTTTGCGCTTCGATGATCTGCTCTTTGGTCGCACGAAAAACGGCACGCCGCGGCTTGTCGTCGGCATCAGAGGACCCCGAAGACTTCTTTTTCCCTGATGCCGAAGCATATGAACTTGCAGATGCGGGCAGTGCCTTCTGCTTGTCGGTCAGCTCGATTCCCATCTTCTCAAGCGTCGCGCGATTCAAGGTTCCCGTGCCGCGGAGGCCGTTGTCCTTTTGATAGCTCTTGATCGAGTCGCGCGTCGCCGGATCAAGCTTCCCGTTTGCCTCACCGGAATAGACGCCCTTGGACCGGAGCATATTTTGAGCCGCTATCACCTGATCCTTATTTGCGCGAAAAACCGGGCCGCGTTTTGTCGCTGAGTCTTTTGATTTTGCAGCCGTACTTGAGGCTGATGTTGTAGTTGTGGAAGTCTGATTCTGGGCGGAGACCGCACCGGCAGACAATAGAGAAACGAATAGAACGAAGTGGAGAGATTTCATAGTTGTTTCCTCTTTTGTTTTTGAGTTTTCGAGAATGAACGAGCAAAGCAGGAGAACGTGGGACACGTGTGCCCATCACTCAATGAACGTTGCTTTGTTTGATCGACGGAAGTATTGAACTCTTTCTGAACTCGCGTCAATATTTTTCCGTAAAACAATCTAAAGAGTTCTAAACCGATGTCCATCGAAAGCGCGATCGAACAAAAGATCAGAGAAGCCATCGCCCGCGGTGAATTTGATAATTTGGCTGGCAGCGGCAAGCCGCTTGATCTCGAGGCCTACTTCAACACCCCGGAAGACCTGCGGATGGCATATTCGATATTGAAGTCGAATGAGTTTGTGCCCGAAGAAGTCGAGATATTTCGCGACATTGCCGAATTGAAAGAGAAGACCGCCGCGACAACAGATGATGCTGAGATCGCGAAGTTGACGGCAAAGCTAAACGAACGGAAACTGGCCCTCCAGCTCTTGCTCGACCGGAGGCGGAAGAAGTAGCGAAGTCCCTGCTTTCTGCGGAAAATGCGTTAATCGGGTTGCTGAATGAATGCTCATTCAGTTATACTTCAGTCTGCAATTTCAATCATTTAAATAACGTTTGCGGATCATATGAATATTAGTAAGGCCGCCGTTCTCGGCGCCGGAACAATGGGTGCCGGCATTGCCGCTCACCTCGCGAATGCGGGAATCCAGACGCTGCTGCTCGATATTGCGCCGCGCGAATTGACGCCGGACGAAGAGGCGAAGGGGTTGCCCCTCGATTCGCCGAAGGTCAGAAACCGGATCGTCGCATCGCTGTTCGATGCCGCGAAGAAACTCAAACCGGCACCTTTCATGCTGGCCGACAACGCAAAGCTCATATCGCTTGGTAATTTCAGCGACGATATGGAGAAGCTGAAGGATTGCGATCTTGTTATCGAGGCCGTCGTGGAAAATCTCGATATCAAACACAAGGTCTTCGCCGAAGTGGAAAAGAACCGCAAGCCCGGGGCCGTTATCGCGACGAACACGAGCGGTATTCCGATCAAGTCGATCGCCGAACCGTTCTCCGACGATTTCAAATCTCATTTTGTCGGCGTCCATTTTTTCAACCCGCCGCGTTACATGAAGCTGGTCGAGCTGATCCCGACCGAGTGGACGAACGGTGAGTTGGCCTGCAAGGTTTCGGGATTTCTAAATCAGCGCCTTGGCAAAGGTGTTGTGCCGGCAAAGGACCGTCCGAACTTTATCGCCAATCGTGTCGGCACGTTTGGGATGATGGCGACCGTACACGAGATGATCGCGATGGGATTTACGCCGACCGAGATCGATCAGATCACCGGCAAAGCCATCGGGCACGCGTCGTCGGCGACGTTTCGTACGTCCGATCTCGTCGGCCTCGATGTGTTGGTTCACGTCAATAAGAATCTCTATCCGGCGATCCCCGATGATGAGGACCGCGAGGCTTTTCAGATCCCGGATGTCATCGAGAAGATGCTCGAGAAGAAACTGCTCGGCGACAAAACGAAGGGCGGTTTCTATAAAAAGTCGACTGATGCGGAAGGCAATCGCGCGATCCTCGAACTCGACCTCAACACTTTCGAATACAAACCACAGGCGAAGACAAAGTTTGCGTCGCTCGATGCGGCGAAGGGGATCGAAGATCTACCAAAGCGTGTGAAAACGCTTGTCTGGGGCGAAGACAAGGTAGGCGAGTTTCTATGGAAGACGTCGTCGCGAATATCGCGATACGCTGCGAACCGAATTCCGGAGATCGCGGACACGATCGTCGAAGTTGATAACGCGCTCAAGTGGGGATTCGGATGGGAGATCGGTGTCTTCGAAGCGTGGGACGCAATCGGTGTTCGTGAATCTGTCGAGCGGATGAAGAAAGAGGGCCAGGCGATTCCGGCAAATGTCGAGAAGATGCTTGAATCAGGAGCCGAGACTTTCTACAAGAATGAGAGCGGACAGAAATCGTTCTACGATCTGGTCGGCGGCGGTTACAAGCCAATGCCGGAGCAGCCTGGCGTCATAGTCTTGAAGGCTCTGAAGGAACGAACGGGAGTCATAAAGACGAATCCCGGAGCGTCTTTGATCGATCTGGGTGACGGTGTTGCGTGCCTTGAGTTTCATTCGAAGATGAACTCGATCGGCGGCGACACGGTCCAGATGATGAACTTCGCGATCGACGAGGTCGAAAAGAATTTCAAAGGACTTGTCGTCGGCAACCAGGGCGGAAATTTCTCGGCCGGTGCGAACCTGATGATGCTGTTGCTTGCAGCTCAGGAAGAAGAGTGGGACGACATCAACATGATGGTCGCCGGTTTGCAGAAATCGATCATGCGGCTTCGGTATTCGGCGAAACCGGTCGTCACGGCGCCGTATGGATTGACGCTCGGCGGCGGATGCGAGATCTCAATGCACGGCGATCGAGTGCGTGCTGCGTCGGAAACATACATGGGGCAGGTCGAGGTTGGAGTCGGGTTGATACCGGCCGGCTGCGGCACGAAAGAGATGACGATGCGTGCGATGGACGCGGCGGCGAAAGTGCCGGACGCAGATCCGCTTGCATTCTTGAAGAAGACATTCGAGCTGCTTGGGATGGGCAAGGTCGCGACGTCGGCACAGGAAGCACGCAGCTTCGGGTTTTTACGAGACGTCGATTCGATCTCGATGAACGGTGATCGTCTGATCGCGGATGCGAAGCAGGAAGTGTTGAATCTCGATGCGTCGGGCTACGTTCAGCCGGTCCAGCGAATGGACATTCTTGTGTTGGGTGAGTCGGCGCAGGCGGCGATGAAGCTCGCGCTGCACATGATGTCACGTGGCGGATTCGTTTCCGATCACGATGCGCTGATCGGCAAGAAACTGGCGTACGTCATGAGCGGCGGAAACATGAATCATTCGAGCTATGTGTCCGAGCAGTATCTGATCGATCTCGAACGCGAAGCTTTCTTGTCGCTTTGCGGAGAGAGAAAAACTCAGGAGCGTATCGCGGCGATGTTGAAGACAGGTAAACCTTTGCGGAATTAAGTTAGTAAATAGTGAATAGTGAATCGTAAATCGTAAATAGACGAGATGCGACAGACGTCGGATTCACGATTCACGTTTTACGATTCACGGCAAAAATATGGACGAACGAATAGCTCAAATCACAAGCGATCTCAAGCGGGTCGTTGAGGATACGAGAGCGACTTTCGGCTATCTCACAGCGGAGCAGCTTAATTGGAAGGCGGCCGAAAAGAGCTGGAGCGTCGGACAATGTCTCGAGCACGTCATCAAGACGAACGAGCAGTTCTATCCGGAATTCGACAAACTTGCGAGCGGGTCGCGGAAGAATAATTTTATTGAAAGTTATTCGCCACTCACGGGATTCTTCGGACGCTTTCTTATCAAAGCGGTTTCCGAAGATTCGAAGAAAGCAAAAGCGCCTTCGAAGAAGATCGTACCGGCCAGCGACTGCGGCGGTGACGTCGTCGAACTGTTCGCTTCTCACATCGACGAGGTGAATCGAAGAGTCGCGGCGTGCGCTGGTGCGGACCTCAAGAAAACGGTTGTCACGTCACCTTTTCTCGCGGTGTTCACATACACGTTGGACGACGCTTACACAGTTCTCGTCGAGCACACTCGGCGACATTTTCGACAAGCGAAGAGAGTGACGGAAGCGGGCGGATTTCCCGCGAGTGAATCGTGAATAGTGAATCGTAAATGGTGTCCGAGCTCGACCGCGTACACGTGGAGTGCCGATTTACAATTCACTATTTACGTTCACGATTCACGGAGTATGCCCGAGAGTTTTGAAAGTCGCATGGCGCGTTGGAAGTTCAATCTGTTTCCGGCGTATCGCGGCACCGGCGGACGCGTCGTTTATATCGCCGACGATTTTCACGAGATCCGCGTGAAGATCCCGCTCTCGTGGCGGACGCGAAATTATGTCGGCACGATCTACGGCGGCAGCATGTACGGCGCGATCGACCCGATCTATATGCTGATGCTGATACGGATCCTCGGCCGCGAGTATGCGGTTTGGGACAAGGCCGCGACGATTCGTTTTAGAAAGCCCGGGAAGGAGGCTTTGTACGCGGAGTTCAAATTGGCCGCGGATGAGATCGAAGAGATAAAGTCGTTGGCGGAAACGGAGAGGTCGGTGGATCGGATCTACAACCTGGAGCTAAAGGACAAGGACGGCGTGGTCCATGCCCGGATCGAGAAGACGCTGTATATTGCGAGAAAGAGGGGATGAGTACATAGCGCATTAAAGCTTTTACTCTTGAGAAAATACGAGCCTAAAGCTCGTACTCTGAACAGATGAAACGCTGTACCTGGCCAACGAACGAACTCGCGATCCGCTATCACGATGAAGAGTGGGGCACGTCGTTGCATGACGATCGCGGGTTATTTGAGTTTCTCATCCTCGAAGGCGCGCAGGCGGGATTGAGCTGGGACACGATCCTTCGGAAGCGAGAGAACTATCGAAAAGCGTTCGATGGTTTCGATGCGAACAAAGTCGCGCGGTACACCGACAAAAGGATCGCAAAACTTTTGCAGGACGAAGGTATTATCCGAAATCGGCTAAAGATCGCATCTGCCGTTTCGAATGCAAGGGCGTTTCTAGCAGTTCAGAACGAATTCGGCACGTTTGATAATTACATCTGGTCCTTCGTCGACGGGAAGCCGATCGTCGGCAAGAGAAAGGAAGCTTCGCAGGTCCCGGCGAGGACTGAGGTCTCCGACTCGATCAGCAAAGAGTTAAAGAAGCGCGGCTTCAACTTCGTCGGTTCGACGATCGTGTACGCGTTCATGCAGGCGACCGGGATGGTGAACGATCATTTGACGAGCTGTTTTAGGTACAAGCAATGTTGATCGATGAATTCTTATCGGAATACGACTTTGTCGAGACGCATGGTATTTCGATCCATGCCGGTGCGGAAAAGATCTATTGGACGGCGAGCGAGGTAGATTTTACAGACTCGTTCATCATCAGGTCGCTGTTTCGATTACGG
>JBDTSA010000134.1:0-6079 GCA_039931335.1 Acidobacteriota bacterium | reverse complement strand
AAGCCAAGCGTACGCCGTTCGACGTCACGAATTACGTCATCAACGCCGAGCTTTCACCCGTCGATAATAAGATCACCGCGACTACGGACGTGACGTTCATTCCCGGGGAAACCACGCGGACGGTGGCGTTCGAGCTGAACGGCTCGCTTAAGGTGGATGACGTCTCGCGTGTCGGCCTTACCTCGACGCCGGCACCGGTAAAAACCAAGACGCCGAAACAACCCGCCGGGGCGCCGATTACGGCCACGATAGGCGGCGTGACATTCGTCCAGGACCAGGCCGGCGGCTCATCCGATCTCGGCCCGTATGTTCGCGTCGATCTGGGTACCGATGCCGAGAGGGGGACGCCCGTCACTCTTCGTTTCAAATACAGCGGCGTTCTGAATCTGCCGACCGGCGGCCCGCTGCTCAACAAACGGCTCGCTTATATCGGCGAGAACAATGGCTATCTGATGTATGCCGCACGCTGGTTCCCGTTTCACGATTACGCGGCGGATCCGGCGACGGCGGACATCACGGTGTCACTGCCTGCGGGTTTTCAAGTCGCGGGTTACAGCGACCAGCCTATTTCGAACGCCGGCGGCAAATATCGTTTCGTCCAATCCAAACCGGCGCTCATCGGAAATCTCGCCTACGGAAAATATGCAACGAGAACCCTGAATATCGGCGGCTACGAATTGCAATTCCTGACACGGCCAGGCGGCGATCAGTTGGTTATCGGCTACGGCGAGACGCTCGGCAAGGCGCTTGAATTTTACACAAAGAAATTTGGCGATGCGGATTTTGGTAAGAAGCTGATCGTCGTCCAGATCGACGACGAGAGCCTGGATTTCTATTCATCGCAGGGAATGCTCTTTATCGCCGATCGGCAGTTCGAACAGGCCCGCGATGTCACGACCGACCGTCTACAGCGCGAAGCGGCATATCAATGGTGGGGCCTGACCGTCGGGTTGAAATCGTTCGACGACGCATGGCTCTCGCAGGGGCTTGCCGAATACAGTGCATACGCTCTTCGCGAAAGTAATCTGACCGGAGCTCAGCTCGATCACCTTCGCCGTGAGCAGCTTGAAAAATCGTTGACGTTTGAACAGACGGCGTCGCTGCTTCGTGCACCGGCGAATCTCGATGATCAATCGACCGCCTACCAGTACATCATGTACGGCAAGGGTGCGTTCGTTTTTAAGCTTCTCCGCGACACGCTCGGCGAGCAAAAATTCAACCAACTGCTGCGAACGCATCTGCAGGAGAATCGCGGCAAGAATGTTTCGATCGATGAATTTGAAAAGCTTGCATCGAAGATCGACGGCGAGAAGCTTCGTTACTTCTTCGCACGCTGGGTCGAGAGTACGGGAGTTCCCGAGTTTACGTCGGACTATCTGATCATTCGCACACGCGGCGGCAAGTTCGTCGCCCGCGGAACGGTCAAGCAGAATTACGATAATCTCCGCCTGCCGGTTGAAGTGCAGCTTCGTTCCGAAGGCGAAAACGGTTTAAAGACCGAGACGCTGCAGATGGACGAGGCGACCGCCGATTTTAATATCGAATCGACCGGCAAACCGCTCGGCGTCATCATCGATCCGAACTACAAGCTTCTTCGTATCTCGCCGGACCTACGCGTTTCCTCGATCGCCAGACGAGGGATCGAAAGATTCAAAGAAGGTAGTTATGCCGAAGCACAAGCCCAATTCGAAGAAGCGTTGAAGCTCGACCGTTCGAATTCATGGATCTACTATCATCTCGGCCTGCTCTTTCTCGAGCAGAGAAATTACGATCTCGCGATCGATAATTTCAAAGCGGCTCTCGCCGGAAACATAAGCCCGCCGTGGCTGTCGGTCTGGTCGAATATCAAGATGGGAAATGCGTATGACGCGAAGGGCGATCGCAATCGCGCTGTTTCGGCGTACAAACGCGCCGCCGACATGGGTGACAACTACGACAACGCTCAGGAAGCAGTAAAGCGATATCAAGCGACACCGTATGATCCGAAAGAAAGCAAGGCAACCGCAGTGAAGTAGGCAGCAGACTCTGCCCGGGAAACACGCGAAAGGACGCGGTATCTTTGTGCCCGCGAATTAAGCAAATCAACGCGAATTGAAAGAGATTTCATTCGCGTTTTTTTTCGCGTAATTCGCGGGCAATATTTCTTCATCGCGAGCGCCAAGCGAGGTTTTTCTTTCGCCTAATTCGCGAAAAAAATAGGGCGACCCAATCTCGAGTCGCCCTTCTAACTTCCCCTACTCGTAACCCGCTTAGAAATTCAATCTCAAGGCGAACTGGATCTGGCGGTTCGTGCCGAGGCCGACTGTTCGTTCGACGGTCTGGCGAAGTTGCCCGAATGTCGCTCCGGCAAGTGACTGCGTGAAAGGCTGGCCCGGTTGAAAGGACGCACTGAGCGAACTATTCAGCGTTGCCGCCGGGTTCAGGAAGTTCGTCGTGTTGAATATATTGAAGACTTCGGTCCTGAACTGCAGGTTCACACTCTCGGTAATGTTGAATTTTTTGTTCAGGATGAGATCGAACTGCCGGAAGATCGGACCGCGCAGAGCGTTCCGCGGCAGGTTGCCGAATTCACCAGGCTCCGGTATCGAGAACGCTGCCGGATTCAAAATGAATCGGTCGTTGTCGAGATAGAATGGTTGTCCGGTCACATTCGGCCGGCGGACGTTTCTTGAAGCGCCGCCGCCTGGCGTATTAACGACCGCAGTGAATCCCGCTGGCAGAGGACTCGCCGCACTGATCGTCGACGGGAGCGGCAGGACCTGTCCGGCAGTGCAGCCCGCAGTGGGATTCGAACACTGAATGACAACATCGGGGCGAACGACCAGTACTTCGATCGGAAGGCCGCTTCTCGCATTCACAATCCCGCCGAGTTCCCATCCGCCGAGAAGATAATTTGCGACTCCGTTGTTGAAGTCGAACTTCTTGCCTTTTCCGAACGGAAGCTCGTAAATCGCACTGATGTTGAATGTGTGACGAACGTCGAAGTTGTTCCGTCCGCGGTCGATCTCGAAATCGTCGAGTGCAGCACTCGTCCGAGCCTCATTGGAACCGGCGGTATTTCCGCGACTGAAGCTGTACGTATACTGCGCATTCAGCGTCAGGCCGTCGCTGAAACGTCGCGACAGCGATGTCTGCAGCGCGTCATAACGATCGTCGCCGCCGCTTGTTTTGTAATCGATCTCGGCGAACGGCCGCTGCTGCGTAGTTCCGCTGAGGATATCGAATTGACGGACGGTGTTGACGCCGATCACGCGACCGGTCACCGGATCGAGACGATTGATGACGCCGACGCCGATCGGCAGATTTGCTCCGTTCGTGATTGACGCCGCGCCCGGCCTTATCTTATTCGCCACGCTTCGCAAAAATAGATTGCTGCCCTGGCTTCCGACATATGCGATCGTCGAGACAAGGTTGTAAGGCAGTTCTTGCTGCCAGGATACGCTGTACTGAAGAATGCGCTCCGGAATCTGGTAGTCGGTCGCGTAGGCTCGCGGCTGATAGGTACGATTCAGAGGATTGCTGGTAAAGTTCGAAACGATCCCCGGAATGTTCGCCGGGAACGCGAGCAAGCTACCGCTCGTGATCGTTGTCGAAATACGATCGCTTTCGATCGGTTGTATCTGGTCTTCGGTTTGCCCCGGGCCGTAGTACAACCCAACGCCGCCGCGAAAGACCGTCTTGCCGCCGGCGAAGAATCCGGTGCCGCTTTGATTGGGCGACCAGGTCAATGCGACGCGTGGCCCGAAGTTGTTCTTGGATGATTTGAATGCCGCCTCGCTCGGATCGCGGAGCGTTCCACTGTCAATATTGAAAAGTACCTGTCCGTTACTTCGCTCGCGCAGCGGAGCGTAGTATTCGTATCGCAATCCATAACTAAGCGTCAGACCCCGGCGGAGTTTCCATTCGTCCTGGCCGTATCCGATGTAATATTCCTGCTCGGCCAGACGTTCGCCAGTCAGGCCGCTGTTGAATGGACTCGGGGCGCTCAGGTCGCCGACGTATTGAACACTCTGCGGCGCGTTCGCGAGAAAGCCCGCAAGGTTCGGGAAGGTGTATGTCGTTCCGCCTAGGCGATCGGTGTAGAGCCGGATGAACCGGATCTCGCCGCCGAACTTGATGTTATGTGAGCCGCGCGTCCAGCTCACGCTATCGAGTAGCGATATCGAATAAGGCGTATAAGGTTGACCGCGGCCGTTGGTCGCGCTGTTCGCCCGAACCAAACCGCCCGGAATCGAAATGCCCGACGAAGTGCCTTGTCCCGCGATTCCCGAGATCGCGACGCTTCCCGCAATATTCAGCGTGATCGCCGAGAAATCGACTCCGTTGACGGTCGGAGCCTGGCCGTTGATCCGGGTTCGGGCGCCATTGTAGCCGAGGCGAAAATCATTGAGAAGATTCTCGCTAATGACGTGCTGCCATCCGAAGACGCCGTTCTGCGGTTCGGCTTCGATACGGACCACGCGGCCCGACACTCCTTCGGGGCTAAGGTCGTTGCCGTTGTCACGAAAGAAACGCAGGTAAAGGCTGTCCTTTGAAGTCGGATTGTAGTCCAAGCGTGCGGCGTACGCGTCCTCGTTGACCTTCGCCGTGTCCTGAAGCTGAACGATCTCGAAACCGGCCGTCTGCGAACCGGGTACCGTCACCGCGTTCGGCGAACGGAAGGCAGCGATGAAAGGCTGGATCGCCGGGTTGACGAGAGTCGACGTTCCGGGGATAACCGCGCCAGGTTGCGCAAGGCTCAGACTCGGAGCGGCCTCCACGAAGTTCAGGCCCGAACGCACGCGGTATCCTTCGTACGATGCAAAGAAGAAAAGTTTTTTCCTGATAATCGGCCCGCCGATCGATCCGCCGAATTGATTTAGCCTCAGCGTGCTCTTCGGGATTCCCGGCTGAATATAGTCGAAAAAGTTCCGTGCGTCAAATGCATCGTTGCGGACATACTCGAATAGCGATCCGTGAAACTCATCCGTACCCGACTTTGTCACGACCGAAACCTGACCACCGGTGCCGGTGCCGTACTCGGCTGGAAAGTTGCTCGACTCGACCTTGAACTCCTGTACGTTCTCAAGGCTCGACTGCAGACGAAACTTTGACGGAACCTCGCCGTTAAGATTGCCCGGACTTGCGTCGATGATCGCGGTTCCTTCGACGCCGTCGTATCGGACGACGTTCTGCTGGACCGCGCGCCCCGAGAATCGGATATCACTGAATGTGCCGGAGCCGCTGTTGACTGAACCCGGTGCCTGCAGGTATAGCTGCGATAATTGACGGCCATTGATGGGCAGGTCGCGTACCTCGCGGCTGTTGACCGTCGCGCCGATGCTTGCCGACGCCGTGTTAATACCCGTTTCTGAACCGCCGACGACATCTACTGTCACACTTTGCGCTTCGACCGAAAGTGAAACGTCGAGATCCAGTTGCTGTCCGACGGACACTTGAACGTCAGTCACCGTCTTCGGCGCGAACGAGGCGGCATTTGCAACCACCGTGTACGTTGCCGCGCGAAGGGCCGGCACGACATAGAATCCTTCGTCGTTTGCGGTCACGGTCCGCTGTTGCTTCGTACCGTTGTTTGTCACGGTGATGGTCGCGCCCGGTACGACAGACCCGGCTTGATCCGTAACCTGCCCGGAGATTCGTCCCTGGTCGGTTTGTGCGTTAACGCCGAACGAAGCCGCGAACGCAAGAATGACCGCGAGAATTACTTTCGATTTCATTTTGTTTCCTCGATACATAAAAACTTCTCTTAAATAAAAAGATAGACTTCGACTAATCTTCTTCCCGCCTGGTAGAAAACTGCCTTTCATTCAAAAACTGTTTAGATTTCCGGTTAGCAAGTTCGAGGATATGTAGCCGGTATTAACGGCGAGTGAACCATAGGTTAAATGAGTGTTAATTCATTTGTCATGACGGAGCTTTCTTAACGCAGAGACCGCGGAGCACGCAGAGAAAGAATTTTTATTTCGTCTCCGCGATCTCCGTGTTAAGAAAGCTGCGTCAGAACTTAATGAGACTCGTTGCGGCGGATTCGCCCGTCTCTATCGCACCTTCCATGAATCCTTGCCAGTCGGCGAGGTGT
>JBDTSA010000133.1:0-6079 GCA_039931335.1 Acidobacteriota bacterium | reverse complement strand
ATCAGGTCCGGATCTACGACGCTAATGGCAACGCTCCGACCCAAGCGGCGATCCCTCTGCGAAACAGTCTTCTGATCTCATCGCAGGCATACGATCGTGAACAGGCAGCGAAGCTCGAAGCCATCGCGCCGGCCGACGCGAACGGCGTACCCGCGGCCAACACCAACACAAACGTCGCCGCGCCGACGACTTTGCCTGACGAGAGAACTCTCGTATCGTACAATCCGATCGTCGCGTTGAATTGGACGGCCGATGATCTGCTCTATTTTCAGACCGCGTACATCAAGCGCATGAAGAACGAATCGGATAGCGTGACGAGCTTTCAGCGTTGGCATCGGTTGGTGTTGACACCGCAGGTTAATAAGTGAGAAGTGAGAAGTGAGAAGTGACGAGTGACGAGTGACAAGTGATGAGTGACAAGTGATTAGTGACCTACTCACTCGTCACTTCCCCTATTATGAAATACGAAACAACCGAAGACATTTACAACAGCAACAATAAGGTCCGATCCCGACTGAAAGAAGTGGTTTCTTCCTTGACCGAAGAGCAAATGTCCGCGCTTCCGGATGGCGAAGAGTGGACCGTCGCCCAGATCGTTGAGCATATTTCGATGGTCGACGAAAGTGCGATGAAGATCTGTGCAAAGCTCTTGAAGAAAGCACAGGACGCGGGAAAGATCTCCGATGGCAGCGTTGTGATTTCCGATAATTTTTTGCAGAAAGGATCCGAGGTCGCGCAGATGAAACTCAACGCTCCGGATGTTGTTCAACCAACTGCCGGCAAGACAATTCCCGAATCGATCGCGAAGCTCGACGAAAACACGGAGCAACTGGAGCAGCTGCGCGCATTGTTCGAGTCAGTGGACGGAACCGATATCAAATTTCCGCATCCGTTCTTCGGTGAGATCTCCGCACAAGAGTGGTTGGCGTTGAAAGGCGGGCATGAAATGCGCCACATAAAACAGATCGAGAAGGTTCTTGCGAAGATAAACTAAAAGGTTCCGGTCGCCCGAGGAGCTCTCGGTAACCGGAACCTTAACACCAAGCAAGTTTCTTCTGACCTATCCTTGTTCGAAGAGGTTCTTGGATTTGCCTATACAAAGATAGAGATCTTTGGGCGAGATCACACCGATCTCGCCCTTCGTTTGATTATCTGGCGATCGTCGGAACGTCACCATTCAAGCCGAACTGCATTGCCTGAAATCCTCCGTCCGAGCTTCGCAGGATATACCACTTTCCATCCGACGGACGGAACACCGCGATATCAGTCTTGCCATCGCCATCGTAATTTCCTGCAACCGGAATGTCGCCGTCGAGGCCGAACCGCGTCGCATGGAAACTTCCGTCAGAGCTGTCCAGCGTGTACCAGACGCCGATCGATGGGCGATATACCGTCAAGTCGGATCTTCCGTCGCCGTCGAAGTCACCGCGAACCGGAACGTCACCGTCCAACCCGAAGTGAGCAGCACCGAACTGTCCGTCTGAGCTTCTCAGCCAGTACCAGTTTCCGTCGCTCGGACGAAAGACCGCGATATCATCACGACCGTCGGCATCGACATCCAGTGGGATCGGCTTGTCTTCGGCAAGACCGAACCGTGTGATCGTGAAGCCGGTGTTCGAGCTCCGCTTGATATACCAGACACCGGTCGAAGGACGATACACGGCGAGATCGTTGATCCCGTCGCCGTCGAAATCGCCGCGAGTTGGTACGTCGGTCGCAAAGCCGAACTGCTCTGCACTGACACCGGCATCCGAGCTGCGCTTGATCTGCCACACACCGAAGCCGTCGACATTACGAAACACGGCTGTGTCCGTACGCCCGTCGCCGTCGTAGTCGGCCGAGACGACTTTGTCCGATGCCATACCGAACTGGCTTGCCGTGAATCCCGAACCGTTGAGCGAGTACCAGACGCCGTCGGATGGCCTGAACACCGAAAAGTCGTTGGTGCCGTCACCGTCAAAGTCTGCGAGGTTCGACCGTTGAGTGAACTGTCCGCGGATCTCACCGCCGGGGTTGTTGACGCTTGTGATTACCGCCGACCAAATCCCGCTGCGGAGTTGGCTTACCTGAGCCGCATTTACGGCGATCGTCCTTGATGCGAAGTTGCCGTTGGTGCCGCCGACAACACCGAGATCGTGAACGAGCACACCGTCGCCGACAAGGGCTTCGATCCTCGCACCCGTCTGGTTGCTGCCAAGGTTGTGAAATTCACCGAATATGGTCGCCTGCGTTTCGGTGGCGTTGAGCGTCACCTTTACTTCACCCGTCGCGTTCGTTCCGGCGCCGGTCAGGTGCGACTCAAATGAACGTCCCATCGAAGGGCTCGGCGTGCCACCTGGCGAAGGACTTGCCGTCGGGCTCGGACTCGGTCCCGTAAAGCCCATGAACGTTCCGCTCAGTATATTCGAGCCGCCGTTCTGAATAACGATAGTAGATCCGACAACAACCGGCGGAACGGTTTGCCCGTTGTCCGTGCGAAGGCGAAGCCTGGCTTCACCGCCACTCAAGAACAAAGAACCGACGTTGATGCCATCGACGATGACCGGAAGCTGTGTCCCGCCGGCCAGATTTACCTGACGAACCTGAACTTCGAGCTCGAGCCGGCTGCTGCGAATTTCGAACTGTGCGAATCCGTTCGGAAGAATGCCGTTGATGGTCGGGCCGGTCAATCCGGCGAACAAGTCTCCCGCGTTGGGCGAGCCGGTCGGGCTCGGGCTAACGGTCGGTGACGGGCTCGGTGTTCCGGTTGGCGAACCTGTCGGGGACGGGCTCGGAGTGCCGGTTGGGGAACCTGTCGGAGACGGGCTCGGAGTACCAGTTGGCGAACCGGATGGCGATGGCGTCGGCGTCACCGTACCGAATATTCCGGACATTACGACGGTGGCTCCATTCGATACTTGAACGGGCATGCCGGCCGTAATGACCGGAACCGTCCCGCCGTTGTTCGTTTCGATCTCGAAGAACAGCGTCTGGAACTGGCTGACAGTCGCCTGTCCCGCGAGGGCGTTGTTTACCGAGATCGTCAGAACGGTTCCGGCCGCGAGATTGATCGACTGGCCCTGAACCTCGAGACGTCGCCGCCCCAGATCATCGACCCTGTAATCCGCGAAACCGGCGGGCGTCACGCCGCCAATGGGGGCACCGGTCAAGGTTGCTCCGATCCGGAACGTGTCGGTGAGAAGTTCTTCGGCGCTCGCGGTGCGGTCGCCTATAGCGAATGGGATGATCACCCATAACGCCACCAGCACTAGCAAAGCGCCGAATCTTGCAAAACTGTGATTCGCTTTTTTCTGTTTCATTTTCATTACCTTCTTAATGCTTAATTCCTTTTGGTTTTCCGAACCGTCCTTTGAGAAGAGAGTTTCCCGTGATCCGGTTACGCAAAATCACAGTGCGGAGTGTAGGGAAGGAAAGACAGGCTGGTAAAAATAAATGAATGATCTTCAAAAGGGTTGAGGTCAATGAATAAGGGGGCAAGCCCGCCTTCCGGACTTGCGAATGTTTTTAGCGCCGAAAAGCTGGCGACTTCTTGAATCGGTTCGCTATCGGCGCATTCGCAGGTCCGGAAGGCGGGCTTGCTCCCGCTATTCTAAATTTTACTCGTTACAGATCGTCCGCTCAGCTGGGTAACATGCCTGGTTGTTCGTAACCGCACAGAAAGCATCGACGCGAGAAGTTTCCATCATGATATTGCGCGATGCGAGATTGCACTTCCAGCCATACCCGGTTTCTTCGACTTCGTTGACGATTTGCGTCGCGGCTCGCGTTGGTAGATTGATCGGCCGCACTGAGAGCACGAGGGCTGCGATCCCCGAAACGATCGGGACGGACATCGATGTGCCCGACCAAAGTCCGTATCGCCCACCGGGAATGGCGCTCACTATGTCTTCGCCGGGAGCGACTGTACGAACCCAGCGGTCAACGCTACGATTTTGCACATTCGCCATCGTCGAAAATGTGGAGAGCAGATCCAATCTCGAGCTCGACCCGACACTCAAAATGTTATCGTCCGTGGATCCGCGTTCAGCCGCGGGATAAATTCGGTCGGCACCGTTTCCGATCTGACCGCCATTGCCGGCCCCCGCAACGATCACGAGTACCTCATCGTTAAATTCAGGAAATGTCTGCTGGCCGGGAATAGGTACGCCATCGCAGCCATGCGTTAGATCCTGGATAAATGTATTGCTCTGCGATGTGAGGTCCTGGGGATAGCCCAAGCTCATGTTGACCACGTCGGCACCATGATTCGCGGCCCAGATCAATGCATCTTTGATCGTCCACAGATCGCTCTCGCCATTTACGTCGAGCACGCGAATCGGCATGATCTTGGCTGTTGGCGCCATCAAAGCGACAATTCCGGCGACGTGTGTGCCGTGGCCGTAGGTCGGGTTGACACGCAGAATGCCGACCTCGCTGGGGTCACTGTCGTTGTCAACAAAGTCGTATCCCGGCACCAACCTGCCGGCGAACGCGGGATGGTTAAAATCTATACCCGTATCGAGAACCGCAATTATGACCGGCCTCGGTGTCCCGGACGGCTGCGGGATCGAGCCCGTCGTTATCTGGTGCGCCTGGCGGAGCCTGATGATGTCGGGGAACCACTGCTTCGCGTAGCCCTTTGCGCTTCCGCCGATCGCCCACGAACGGCCTATTGCCCACGAACGTCCAAGCGTCCACGGAAGTCCTTCTTTCTCGACGACCTTTAACTTACGATTTGATTCTCTCTGAACTATCCGAGCGTCGTCCTGCATTGCCTGTGCGATCTGACATGGGTTTTGAGCATTATCGCTGCGGATCCGCATTCGATATGTTGGCGGTATGCCGACTTGATCGATCGGTGTCTGTTCGAGCCCATACTGGGTCGCAATAGCGGGAAGGTCAGCCTGATTCAACAGATCCAGCAGGATCTGGCCGGGAACGGCGTCACACGTCTGAGCCCGCAGCCCGGCGGCGCAAAAGAGCAAAACTGCCACGGCCATTACCAGAGTCGATTTTCGATTCGCTGTGAAACTGATCATTAGTACTGAACTGCTACTCTCCCGAAACACTGTGCACTCGGCGCGAGATAAAAGACAGCGGCTCGAAAAATTTCTATCCGATGACGAGGAATGGTGACCAAAAATACGGGTGCTCGCCTTTCTTTATCAGATTTACCTGGGCAACACGTAATGATGCCGCAATTGTCTTGCCGCGTTGCAAATTGTCATAAAGATCCGCCATCAACCTGGCGGTAGCGTCGTCGTTGACCGTCCAGAGGCTCAGCACCAGGGATCTCGCTCCGGCTGAAAGGAACCCGCGAGCGAGTCCCAATATCTCCTCGCCGGCGAAAATCTTGTTCAATCCCGTCTCACACGCGCTGAGTGTCACGAGTTCGGCCTTTAGGCGGATCGAGCAGACATCGCGGACCGTGACCGACCCGTCCGCGAGACGCAAGCTCGAGAACATCGGATTGTCGGATCGAAATTGGCCGTGACAGGCGAGGTGGATGACATCGAAATCCGACGCCTGTTTTTGAAACGCGGCGAAGGTCGCGTGCTTGCCTTTTAGTTTCGTCGCGTTCGGTAAAAGCTTTGCGAGCTCTTCGACCTCACGATCGACGAGCGGGATCTGCTCATCGGCAAAGGCCATTAGCAACGCATTCTTTGGTGGCTTCGGTTTTCGTGAGTTCAGCTTCATCCAGACGGCGGCGCTCGGCGAGGACTTCACTTCGCGCGACTCGACGAGATATTTCTCACCGTCGAACAGGGAGTGAAACGGAACGTAATTTAAAGCGCCGGCCGGAACAATAACTAGATCGCGCGCGCCCAGTGCGCCAATCAACGTCTGCAAAAGTGCGTCGTACAGTTTCTGCAAGTAAAGATCGGCGCGCGATTTCAATGATAGGTTTAAATATTCATCAAACGTTTTTTGCTGAATAGCTTCATTGACCGAATTCGAATCCGGTTCGATCTTCGTGCTGCCATTCATTCCTAACATTAAGTTGAAATCGTAATTGGCAATTTCGATATTGTTTTCGAGATCTATTTTGGTGAGCTCCAGGTTTGACTGCTGAACCTGCCAGCGTAGAACATCATTTTTT
>JBDTSA010000132.1:0-6081 GCA_039931335.1 Acidobacteriota bacterium | reverse complement strand
CCGTGTGGGCAATTACGATGTCCGAAACCTTGCTCGCGGCGAGATCCTCTCCTTCGGTATCATCGATTAGCTCGCCGGTCACGGACTGCTCTTCCTCGATTTTATTGTTTCCCATCTGGTAGAAGTGGTCGCCTATTTTCTCTCACGGACAAGTCTGAGCGGGTTGAAATCGTCGGCGGTTACGCGCATTCCTTCCTCCAATTCGTTTCGCAGCTCGGCTGGCGTGCGAAGCTGAAGATTTGCGTCATCGGATCTGAAATCCGGATCGAGCATCGAAACACGGGCCAGTGAATCGAGCGACTGTTTGAACAAGGCGTCGTCGTTCGAGACGCGGCCCCAGCCCTGCCGATAGTAACTGTACGCGATGTAGTACTGGGTCTTAGGATCGCGCTTTTCGGGATCGGCCCGATCGAACGCGTCCCGCGCCCCGATAAAGTTATCGCTCCGGAATGCCGTAAACCCATCCTTGAACTTTGCCTGATCGATCGCATACGTTCCGGCGATCACTTGCCCTTTTGTGACCGCATTCTCGACAGTCGATTTTGCTTTGATCGATATCTCTTCGATCGAACGCGGCTCGGCGGCGTAGAGAAACACGACGAATGCACCGTAGATCATCGTCGCGACAACTCCGAAAATCTGGATATACTTTTCGTTCATTGTTATAATCTCGGGGTCCTGTAAAGAATACACTTTTCAACTTCGGCAACACCATGACAAGGTTTGTATTGATCCTCTTCGGTTTGCTCATCTTTTCGATGCACGCAAACGCTCAGACCGACTGGAAAGGTTCGTACGGTTTTGACGAGAACGGCGGCAAGAATGCGGGCGGCTCGGTGATCTTTATCTCGCACGAGCTCAGAATTTTTGATGGTGGTGATGGGTTGGCGGCAACGCTTCAAAGCAACGGCTATCAAACCTCGACCGATCTTGTTTGCAGCGTTAAGACGAAAGGCTCGAAGCTGATGATCTACTTCGATGATTATGGCGAGAATAATATGTTCGAACCGTACAATCCGGGCGATCTTCTGCTGACGCTCGAAAGAAAAACTGAGAAGGGCAAGGCCGTTATTCTGACATACTGGGGAAAGTTCACGCCGGCGATTCCGAAGAACGAAAAAACCGGGAAGGTCTACTTCGAAAAGCTAGAAGATCCAAAGAAGTAAGGTCAATCAAGATCGTTTTCGGGGGCTGCGTCAGTTAAATGCCCGATCTTCGCGCAGACCCGTTTTTAGTCAGTGAGGCACCGTCCGTGTCTTCGGTGCGTTCCGTGTAGTCAGTGGTTCCGCTCCCATAAGGCCCAAACCACCGAATACACGGAATCCTCTGAGAAAGCACGGAGTCACTTGAGTTCAAACGGCGTCGTAACGTTTTCATCCGGATCGTGATTTCGATATTAGGTCGAGCGGCGGTCCGTAAAGAGAATCGATTTATTAAAAATATGAAAAGAAAATTGGGTCAGCTCGCATTACTTCTCAGCTTTTCCGTCCCGGCAGCAAGCCAGACGTTCTCGGCCGATCTTGTCGTCGTAAACGCCAACATCCATACGATGAATGTCGCGCAAAAAAATGCGCGGTCGATAGCAGTTCTCGGAAACAAGATCATCGCTGTTGGCAGCGACGCGGAAATCAAATTGCTGATCGGACCGAAAACGCGCGTCATCGACGCGAAGGGCAAGCTCGTCATTCCGGGGTTCAACGATGCTCACGTCCATTTTCTCGAAGGCGGATTTCAGCTCTCGTCGGTCGATCTTCGATCGGCGAAAACGCCGCAGGAATTTGTCGAGCGGATAAAAGCGTTCGCGGCAAAGCTGCCCAAAGGCCGTTGGATACTCGGCGGGAAATGGGACCATGAGAACTGGACGCCAAACAACCTGCCGACGGCGGCAATGATCGATGCCGTGACTCCTGACAATCCGGTTTTCATTGACCGTCTCGACGGCCACATGGCTCTCGCAAACTCGCTTGCGATGAACATGGCGAAGGTCGATAAGAATATCAAAGATGTTGAGGGCGGCGAGATCGTCCGCGACGCGAGCGGGAACCCGACCGGCATCTTCAAAGACGCGGCGATGAATTACGTCGGCAAGGCGATACCGGATTTTTCGTTCGAAGAGAAACTCGAAGCTTCTCAGGCAGCAACCGATTACGCGGCGAGCCTCGGCGTGACGAGCGTCCAGGACATGTCGGCGGGACCGGACGTCGGTGTGTATCAGGAGCTCATGAGGCAGGGAAAATTGAAGACGCGGGTCTATGGCTGCTCACCGCTGTCGGACTATAAGCGGTGGCAGAACGCGGGCATTCATTACGCGTTCGGCGATGCGATGCTTCGCGTTGGATGTTTGAAGGGTTACGCCGATGGAAGCCTGGGATCGACGACCGCCTGGCTGTTCGAGCCGTATCTCGACGCACCGAAATCGACTGGTCTTGCATCGGACGAGATCCCGTACATGGCGGAGAGGATCGTCGCGGCCGACAAGGCCGGCTTGCAGGTCAACATACACGCCATTGGTGACCGGGCGAACGCGACCATCCTCGATAATTACGCGAAAGCTGAACAGGCGAACGGCCCGCGAGACAGGCGGTTTCGCATCGAGCACGCGCAGCACTTGCGTCAGGAAGATATCAAACGCTTCGGGGTATTGAAAGTCGTCGCATCGATGCAGCCCTTTCACATCATCGACGACGGCCGCTGGGCGTGGAAACGTCTGGACGAGAAACGGCTGAAAGGAACTTACGCGTTTCGCTCTCTGCTCGATTCGGGCGCGGTACTCGCGTTTGGTTCCGACTCGCCGGTCGCCCCGCTCAATCCGCTGTTCGGTATTTATGCCGCGGTTACTCGCCGCACACTCGATGATAAGAACCCGAACGGTTGGATCCCCGAGCAGAAGATCTCGGTTGAAGAAACAATACGAGCATTCACATGGGGCTCGGCCTATGCGGAGTTTCAGGAGCATGTGAAAGGTACGCTCGAAGTTGGCAAGCTCGCTGACTTTGTCATTATTTCCGACGACATCTTCACGATCGATCCGGTCAAGATCAAAGACGCGAAGGTGATCATTACCGTCGTCGACGGAAAAGTTGTTTTTCAGAAACCGGAGTGATTGAATAGCGGGGGCAAGCCGCGCTTTCGGACTTGCGAATCTTGCGGGCGCCACTTAGTCCTCAACGTTTGCAGTGATCAAGCAGATTGTCCCTCAAGAAGATGGAATCATTCGCAAGTCCGGAAGGGCGGCTTGTCCCCGCTCTTAGGCTGTTATTAGTAACGATCCTCGTACTCTGTTCCCAGCACACCACCGGAGCGCAACTTCCGTCAGCGGATCTCGTCGTCATTAACGCGAATGTCCGGACGATGACTGGGACGAACGCTCGCGCCGCGGCCTTTTCCGTTTCGGGAAATCGCATCACCGCCGTCGGAACAACCAACCTCATAAAGACATTTATCGGTCCGTCGACGCGCGTCATTGACGCAGGCGGCCGTCTCGTCCTGCCCGGCTTTAACGACGCACATGTTCATTTCATGGCGATCGGCAACAGCTTTTCTTCGATCGATCTCCGCGATGTAACGAGCTCATCCGAGATGACGGTTCGCATCGCCCGATATGCGAGATTCCTCTCAAAGGGGCGGTGGATCCTGGGTGGCCATTTTAATAATGTGAATTGGGAACTGCCGGATCGGAAAGCGATCGATGCAATAACTCCGGACAATCCGGTTTTCCTGTATCGCTCTGGTGCGACGACAGCTTTCGCAAACAGCCTTGCTTTCAAACTAGCCAACGTAAAGGATGACGCCGCGGATGTCGATCGAAACGCCCACGCCGAGCCCACGGGTATCGTTCGCGGCGACGTGCTCAAGAAGATCGCCACGACGGTTCCGGCGAACCACACGAAAAACTGGCCCGCGATAGGTGAAACCGCGACAAATTACGCGGCGTCACTCGGCGTGACAAGCGTCCAGGATATGCATTCGGACGACAGCCGCGAGATCTTCCGCGAGTTAGAGCGACGCGGGAAACTCAAGACGCGTGTTTACGATTGTGTTCCGCTGCGTGATTGGAAGAAGCTTCGCGATGCGCGGCTTGCGGACGCACCGGGTTCGATGGTCAGGGACGGATGTCTGAAGAGTTTTTCGGATGGAGACGACGAATCGAAAGCAGGCCTCCTCGGCGAGATTACCGCGGCGGACAAGGCCGGGCTGCAGATCATGATCCACGCGATCGGTAATTCGGCGAACCGGAGCATTCTCGATGTTTTTGAAAAGGCGGAAAACGCCAACGGGCGGCGCGACCGGCGCTTTCGAGTCGAGCACGCGCACAAAGTACTGTTTGAGGATCTCCCGCGCTTCAGTCGTTCGGGCATCGTTCCGTCAATGCAGCCTTTTCTCTTTGCAGGCAGTGACCGTAGCCATTACGGCACGCTTCTGAAGCTAGGTGCAAAGGTCGCATTCGGTTCGGATGCGTCGATGGTCGATCTGAATCCGATGCTCGGTATTCATGCCGCAGCGAACGCCGGGCCGGAGTCGATCTCCGTTTACGAAGCAGTTCGGGCTTACACGGTCGGGTCGGCTTACGCGGAGTTTCAGGAAAAAGAGAAGGGAACAATCGAACGGGGGAAGCTGGCGGATTTTGTAATTTTATCGGATGATATTTTTACCGTCGACCGCAAGCTTTTGCAGAATGTGAAAATCGTATTGACGGTCGTCGACGGAAAAGCCGTCTATCAAGCAAATTAAATCAGCCATATGAAAAAAGTATTTACTATTGTTGCATTGGTCTTCGCGTTCTCGGTTCTGAACTTCGCTCAAGAGTCGAGGACGGCGAAAGACGAAAAGCTCGTCACGAACGAGCAGAACGCGCCTGTCAATTTGAAGAGCGGCGAAAGGATCGTCCGCGGTATCGCGCTCGCCAGAGAAACGAAGAAGGTCGCGATTGAAAAGGTTCTGGAAGCCCCGGATAAATTTGCCGGGCAGACCGTAGCCGTCGAGGGCGTTATCGTTCGCTCTTGCAAGATGGAAGGGTGCTGGATGGAGATGGCGTCGAAGGAGGGCGGGAAGTCGGTTCGCGTTACATTCGGCGATCACGCGTTCTTTATTCCACTCAACGCGGCAGGAATGAAAGTGAAAGCTCAAGGCACGTTCAAGACAAAAACCCTGTCGAAAGAAAAGGTCGAACATCTGATCAATGAAGACGGAGCGAAGTTCGATAACCGCAACGCCGATGGAACGGTGACTGAAGTTTCATTCGTCGCGACTGGTGTTGAGTTAACGAAAAGCTAGGCCTCTCCGAAAAAAAATGCCCGCGAAAATCACGACTGGATCGTCGCGATTTCCGCGGGCTTCTTATTTTCAACGGCTTTCTAGAAGATCAACTTGATCGAGAGCTGAAGCTGCCTCGGGTCTCCGATGCCTTGCCTTAGAAAACCATCAAAGTTGAACAGGCTCGGGGCCGTCAGCGAATTCTGGTTTCCGGCGCCTGAAAGCGAATTGATAAAGTTGTCATTGTTGAAAGAATTGAACATCTCGATCTGCGGTATGAGCTTGATCGTTTCTGAGAAACTGATCGGCCGCGCAAGCCGCCAATCGAACGAAAAATACTCATTATCTTTCCGCAGCGTGTTGCGGTTGTTGACGGTCCGCACCGCAGGCGTCGCCGGCTGTGCCGTTCGTGCTTGAACTCGCGGAGAAAATTCGAACTTCCACGGCAGCTCAAAGAACGCGAAGAAGTTGAACTTGTGCCGAATGTCCCGATCAGAAAGCGCGTAGTCGAGCCCAGGATTGAACGGATCGAAAGAACGGTCGGTAAATGGATCTCTTTCATTCGAATCGTCGTCCTTGTCCTTCGAGTAAACGTAATTCGCTTCGAGCTGGAAGTTCTTGCTGAAACGTTTCCGAATGCCTGAAGTGAATCCGTAGTACGTCGATTTGCCCACTGACGTGTGGAAGAACGCGTCACCGAGATATGGTGCAAACGTAAAGAATGGATCTCGACCCGGGTTTAGAAATCTTGTGAGGTGTCGACCCTTCGAATATGTGAAGTCGAAATAAAGTGCCCAGTCGGTCGCGATCTCCTGCTCAAACGCGGCG
>JBDTSA010000131.1:0-6094 GCA_039931335.1 Acidobacteriota bacterium | reverse complement strand
AAAACAGCGCTTTTTCGGAACATGATCGATACTCCTTTGGTTAAAGATTGAGCCTTAATTCTAACACAGGCAAAATTACGTCAGGCAACGTGTTACCGTTTACGCAACAAGGTCCGATTTGTTTACCTAAATTCTTGCGCCGTTTGATCCTGACCCAATGCGCAATGTGTCAAAACGCGTGGCTTCACTGACTAATGGTATAATTTTCGGGTTTTCCCGTGTCAAAAGTCGGCCAACAATTTTCGCAATATCGGATCATCTCACTGCTCGGGTCCGGCGGTATGGGCGAAGTCTACCTTGCAGAGCATGAGCAGCTCCAGAGAAAAGCCGCGCTCAAGTTCCTCGCAACCGACCTCAACACCAACTCGGACCACCTCGAACGTTTCCTTCGCGAAGCACGTGCTGCATCCGCCTTAAATCATCCCAACATTTGCACGATCTATGAGATCCATGCTCAGGGCGAGACGCCGTTTATCGCTATGGAGTTCATCGAAGGCGAAACGGTTTCGGCGATGATACGGCGGCGGCGGCGAAACGTACGGCAGACGATCGAGATCGCCGCTCAGGTCAGCGCCGCGCTCTCTGAAGCTCATGCGGCCGGTATCGTTCATCGAGACATCAAGCCAGCAAACATCATCATCACCAAACGCGACCAGGCGAAGATCCTCGATTTCGGCCTGGTCAAATTAGTTGAGACCGAGAATTTCGCGGCTAACTCGAATCAGTTCCTGACAAAGGCGGGAATGATCGTCGGAACAGCCTCGTACATGTCGCCGGAGCAGGCCCGCGGGCACGACGTCGACGGCCGTACAGATGTCTGGAGCCTCGGCGTCGTGCTCTATGAAATGCTCACGGGTTCGCTGCCGTTCACGGGCGAAACATCGACTGATACGCTCGCCGCAATTCTGACCAAGACACCCGTTCCTCCGTCGCAACTGTTCCCGGAGATCCCACCCGAGTTGGAAAAGATCGTCTTGAAGGCTCTCACGTCGAAGCGAGATGAGCGATACGACTCCGCCGACGCGCTTCTCAAAGACCTTCGGAACCTAAGTCGAAAGCTTGAATTCGAATCGGAGTTCCGCAACTCGCCTCAGGGCCGCAGCAACGAAGAAGCTACATTCATTTTCGATACCGCACCGACGGAAGTCGTTGCCCGGGACAGGGTGCCCGTCGAAGCAGGAAGCGCCGGGCGTCGCACAAGTAATTTGCGTTCGAACCTTGCTCCGATCATCGGACGACGGAGTGAGATCTCCGAAATCACTCAGTTGTTGAGAGACGAACGAGTTCGCCTGGTCACGATGACAGGCATCGGCGGAACTGGAAAGACGCGTCTTGCGCACGCTGTAGCCGAGACAATGCTGCCGGAGTTCGCCGATGGCGTGTTCATGATCGAGCTCTCTTCAGTCTCGCTGCCCGAGCTTGTTCCGGCCAGTATTGCTCAGCCGCTTGGAGTTAAAGACGCCGGCGGACGCCCCGTGTTGGACATCCTGAAGGATTATCTTTCAGACAAGAAGATGCTGCTACTGTTGGATAATTTTGAGCAGATCGTCGATGCCGCGCCTCAGATCGCCGAGTTGCTCGACGCCGCTGTCGGTTTGAAGATCCTGGTCACGAGCCGCTTTCTTCTTCACATCACGGCGGAGCGTGAGTTCGTCGTACCGCCTCTATCGCCGCCGGGCGGCGAGCTGCTCTCGTCGTTTGAGACGATCAGACGGAACGATGCGGTGCAGCTTTTCGCCGAGCGGGCGCAGGCGGCCGACCCAGAATTCAAATTAACAAACGAGAACGGACGCGCTGTCGCTGAGATCTGCGGGCGGCTCGAAGGCCTTCCGCTAGCGATCGAGCTGGCGGCGGCACGGACGAGAATTCTTGCTCCATCCGCGATCTTATCGAAGCTCGAAAGCAGGCTAAGGTTTCTTACCGGCGGGCCGCGGGACCTGCCTGAACGACAGCGAACGATGCAGGGCGCGATCGACTGGAGTTACGACTTGCTCGGCGAGAATGAGAAGTCGGTCTTTCGACGCTTGTCAGTTTTTTCAGGGAGCTTCTCCGTTGATGCCGCCGAATCGGTCTGCGGCCAAATGAGTTCAAAAAGTGATGTCGATGTCGTTGACGCGATCACTTCGCTGCTCGACAAGAGCCTTCTCATCAGAGCCGAAGGTAAGGGCGATAAGCGTCGCTTCGGGATGCTCGAGGTCGTTCGCGAACACGCGGAACAGGAGCTCCGGACGGCTGGCGATGAGGAAGGGGCGATGCGTGACCACGCGGAATATTTCGTCTCGCTCGGTGAAAAGGCGGAACCGTTCCTGCAGGCGGCGCAGTCTGCAGAGTGGCTTGATCGACTTGAAGATGAGCACGACAATTTGCGTGCGACAATGCAGTGGTCGTTGAACAATGATCCGCCGATCGCCGTGCGGCTCGCGGTCTCTGTCCGAAACTTTTGGCTGCTGCACAGTCATCTCAGCGAAGGATATAAGTGGTTAAAGGCCGCGCTCGAACGCTGCGGTGAACCGCCGGCCGCTCTTCGGTTCAAACTGATGAATGGGCTTGGCCTCGCGGCGCGTTTCCGAGGAGATTATGAGACCGCGCGAAAGGCATATGCCGACGGGCTGATCGCCGGAAAGGAGGCAGGGGACAAACAGGGCGTTGCACTTTCAAGCCGCGGCCTCGGGCTTGTGGCGATGCAGCAAGGCGACACCCCGGCAGCACGCGAGTTCTTCGAATCGGGACTCGCCATCAGCCGCGAGCTAGACGACAAATTCGGTATCGCCATCAGCCTGAGCTTCCTCGGCGATCTGGCGCGGACCGAGAAAGATTTCTCTCGCGCCCGCCCGTTGTTCGAAGAGTCACTCGCGCTGTTTCGCGGCCTCGACAATAAGAGTGCAGTTAGTGATGCGCTCAATAACCTGGGGGCGGCGTGTTTCGGCGAGGGTGAACTCCTGCTTTCCAAAAAGCATTTTGCCGAAGCCGCTAATCTTGCTTTCGATCTCGGGAACAAGATGACGATCTCGTATTCGATGGATGGCTTCGCCGCACTCGCGACAGAGAGAGACGAACACGAGAACGCGGCGCAACTTTGTGGCGCGGCAGATGGGCTTCGCGAATCGATCGGCTACAAGATCGAGCCGGCCGAAGGAGTCTTCCGTAACGCTTATCTCGAAAAGCTGCGTTCCCGTCTGGACGGCGATGACTTTGATACGGCGTACGAACGCGGCCGTTCTACGTCGCCTGAAAAAGCGATCGCGCTCGCTTTCCGCGAAACCGAATTGCCGGTTTCCGCCAGTCGCTCGTCCCGCGAACAGAGCACCGCACGCGATCGGGGCATCGACGAAGAACCAGCAAACTGAAGTTTGCCGTGCAAACGAACTTTAGTTTGTTGTCCTAACCCGGTGAGCGCGCTCAGTCTCGTGTCCAAGAATCAGCAAACGGAAGTTTGCTGTCCAACACTCTTACCCAAACAGTCGCGGCAATCTTCTCTGCAGATTCTTTGGCAGCAAAATTTCCATCGCGTCGTCGACGGTAACGATGCCGGCGATGTCGCCTTCGTCATCAATTACGGGGAGCGCGAGCAGATTGTATTCGGCTATCGTCTGTGCAACTTCTTCTGCTGAATCCGCGGGGTGTGCGGCCCGAAATTCACTACGCATAACTTCTGACAAGGGCCGCGTTGGATCTGCTAGGATCAGGCTGCGGAGACTGATCAGGCCGCACAACTTCCACGAGCCTTCCTCTTCGACAACGTAGAGGTAGTAGATCATGCCCGGCGTTTCCGCCATTTCGCGGAGACGTGCGATCGCCTCGCCCGCCGTGAGCGATTTCGGAAAGACGATGAACTCGGTTGTCATCAAACCGCCAGCGGTGTCGTGCTCGAATTCCATGAGCTCGGCGACATCTGCTTTCTCATCCTCTTCCATGAGATCGAAGAGCTCCTGGGCCTTGTCCTCATCCATCTCGTCGAGCACATCGACGGCGTCGTCGGGCGACATCTCTTCGAGAATGTCGGCGGCGCGTTCTTCGTCCATCTCCTCGAGGATGCGGGCCTGCGCCTCGGTCGACATTTCCTCGAGCGTGTCGGCGGCGGTTTCGTTATCGAGACTCTCGACGACCTCGGTGCGGTGTATCGGCGACAAAGTCTCGGCCAATTGCGCGATCTCGACGGGGTGCAGCCGCGAGAGTTTGTCTTTCGATGATTTCAACTGCACGGTAACGGTCGCAGTATCCGTCGCGAGATAACCGACGTCGGCCCAGTCGAGAACCTCGACCGGACGCTGGCTTCCGTAAAACCCTTTCGGCATCAAGCGTCGGACGAATCCCTGCAGGCTTACGTCGGCACCGGTGACCCGCCAGAAATCTCCAACGTCGATCAGTTGCACATCATTCACACGAACAACGCGCTTGCCGTCGACGTCGATGAGCTGATTGTCGAGGACGTCTTTCGCAAGCAGCACCTCGCCCTCGCGACGTTCGAACGGCGTGAGATCGAGTTTCGCCGAGCTCATCCGGGCGCCGTGCTCATTCAGTTGAGATATGCTTCGTCTCGGTATAAAGAAATTTCGACGGCGAAAGCGTGCGACGACGCCGATCACCGGCGGGTAATCGTCTTTTCCGTAACGCACCAGTACGTCGTTGATCGAGGCGATCTTATCGTTCCGGGCGTCGAAAATGGGCTGGCCGATCAGTTGCGAAACATACAGCATTAAGACTTAAGATAGCCCAACTTTGATCGAACTAGGTAGCTCATTAACGCGGAGATCGCCGAGATCGCTAGGATTTTAACCTGCTTTCTGCCTTTCCCTATACTCGTAGCTATCAGCGGCTGCAAAGGTACCGACCCCACGCAAACACAGAACGCCCTCGAAAAATTCTCCGCGATCTCCGCGTTAGATACTCGGTCAAACTGACTGCGAAGAGAATTTTCTTTACGAATCAACGGACCTGGTGCTATTCTGGTTATCCGCTGTGCAAAACAGCGTTGGCCTATTATCAAACATCGGAAACATTCTGGTTTTGGACGTTTTTTAGATATAGGCAACCAGCATTGAAGCTGGGACAGGCTGAGACACCCTCATAAGAATCTGCAGTAAAAGTACTCGAGAACGCGTTGGTCGAACGCGGTTCCGGTTTGTTTCACCCAATGAAGAAATTTTTTCTGCTCGTAATTGCCCTGTTTTGCCTGGCCGCACCTGCTTACGGCCAGACGTCGGGCCCAAAGACATTCGACAACTTTGACCGTTCTCAAGGAGTTCAGGTCTATCTTCCGCCATCACCTGTATTCGCAAGGACAACTTCGAAAAAAGGCAAGCGCGGCCGCGGAACAAAGTATCAGGTAGTGGTCGAAGACAAGCTGGTCAAGAAGACAGCGCAAACCACGGGATGGACGGTCGCGGTGAGCGATGGTCTCGCCCAGCGCGAATCATTGATAAATTTTGGCGGACCAAAATTCACGATGGGCTCAAGCTCCGGCCTAAAAGGATTTACCACCGGAAACCCGGCCCACGATTCTTACATTGTCGATTCGAGCCGGCGATACAACATCGATCCGCTGCTCATCTATTCGCAGATGCACCAGGAATCGTCGTTTCATATACGGGCAACTTCGACCAAAGGTGCGAGCGGCTTGATGCAGTTGATGCCGGCAACGGCTCGACGGTTCGGCGTGACGAGCATTTATGATCCGCGCCAAAACATCGACGCAGGTGTGCGATATATGCGTTGGCTGCTTGATACCTTCAACGGTGATGTCGTTCTCGCACTCGCCGGTTATAACGCCGGAGAAGGTGCTGTCATGAAGTACGGAAACAACGTTCCGCCGTATCGCGAAACACAGGAATATGTTCGCCGGATATCATCGCGCTACAGTGCAATTTCGGATGGCCGTTACGTACACAGCGCACGCCCGATCGGCAGCCAGTCGGCAAGGCTTATTCAAAGAGAATCGCGGCCGCTGGCGGTGTATGAACCTGGCGTGCTGGCCGTGCGAACCGCAGATGGCAAGATGATGCTAATGAATCAATGATCTTTGCGATATGTTGACGTGAGTTCCTCTTCTCCAATTGTCTTTCATGACATGCGGCCGGGCGAAACCGGCCGCTTT
>JBDTSA010000130.1:0-6101 GCA_039931335.1 Acidobacteriota bacterium | reverse complement strand
GAAGTACGAAGACCTTTACAAGACCGGAACCATCGTTAACGTCAAGCGCATGATGCGGAACGAAGGCGTCATGCAGCTGATCGTCCAGGGCGTGGATCGATTTGAGGTGAAGGAGTGGCTCACCGAGGAACCCTATCTCAAGGCGCGTGTCGAAATATTGCCTGACCTCCGCCGCGTCGATGACGAAGAGATCGAGGCCCTCAAAAGAAATATCCAGGGAATGATCCAACAGGCGCTCGCGATGCTGCCGCAGGTTCCGCCCGAGATCCGGATGGCCGTGATGAACCAGCAGGATCCGGTCCAGCTTTCATATTTTCTCGCTTCGGTTCTCGACCTCGGGACCGAGACTGAGCAGAAGATGCTCGAGTCGAGCACCGTCGACGGCTTGCTCACACTGACGCATGCGGCGCTCGCACGCGAGGTCGAGATCATGCAGATCCGCTCGAAGATCGCGACCGAGGCGCAAAGCGAGATGGACAAGTCGCAGCGCGATTACGTCCTTCGCCAGCAGCTCAAGCAGATCCAAAAAGAACTCGGCGAAGACGAGACGGGTGAAAAGGCCGAGGCGGAGCAGCTTCGTGAACGACTCGAGACTGCCGATCTCCCGGCGGATGTTCGGAAGGAAGCCGAGCGCGAGTTGAAGCGGATGGAAGCGCTGCCGCAGGCCGCTCCCGACTATCATGTTATTCGCACATATCTCGAGTACATCATCGAACTGCCTTGGAACAAATCAAGCGAGGAACGCCTTGACCTGAACGAAGCGCGTAAGATCCTCGATGAAGATCACTACGGCCTCGAAGATATCAAGGAACGCATTCTCGAATCGCTCGCGGTGGTGAAACTGCGTCCGGACGGGAAATCTCCGATCCTTCTTTTCGTCGGCCCGCCGGGAGTCGGCAAGACTTCACTCGGGCGGTCGATCGCACGAGCGCTGGGACGCGAGTTCGAGAGAATGTCGCTCGGTGGAATGCGCGACGAAGCGGAATTGCGCGGTCATCGGCGTACATACGTTGGCGCGATGCCGGGCCGGATCATTCAAGCGCTTCGGCGAGCCGGCGTGAACAATCCGGTGATGATGCTCGACGAGATCGACAAACTCGGCAACGACTATCGCGGCGACCCATCGTCGGCGCTGCTCGAGATATTGGACCCGCAGCAGAACAACACGTTTCGCGACAACTATCTCGACCTGCCGTTCGATCTGTCGAGTGTATTCTTCATCGCTACCGCGAATCAGCTTGGGCCGATCCCGATGCCGCTCCGCGACCGCATGGAGATCATCCAGCTCGCCGGCTACAGTGACCGCGAGAAGCTGAATATCGCGAAGCAGTACTTGATCGCGCGGCAGATAACGGAGAACGGCCTCACGCCGGAGCAGCTCGAGATCACCGATGACGCGATCAATCTACTCACAGCACGATACACACGGGAAGCCGGCGTTCGCCAGCTCGAGCGGACGATCGGGAACCTCGCGCGTAAGGTCGCGCTAAAGGTCGCCCAAGGTTCCGATGAGGCGGTGGCTTCCGCAAAGCACGTCATAACGGCTAAGGAGGTCAAAGAATATCTCGGTCCGCCGAGGTTCTATCCCGAATCGGCACGCGAGGATCTGCCGGCGGGCGTTGCGACCGGGATGGCGTGGACTGAGATGGGCGGCGAAGTTTTGTTTATCGAAGCGACGCTGCTGCCGGGCGGCGGCGGATTGACTTTGACGGGTCAACTCGGCGAAGTCATGAAGGAGTCGGCGCAGGCGGCGCGAAGTTATCTTTGGGCGCACGCGACCGAGTTTGGTATCGATCCAGAAGTGATCAAGCAGAACGGCGTTCACCTGCATGTTCCGGCCGGGGCGATCCCGAAAGACGGCCCGAGTGCCGGGGTGACGATGGCGTCGGCGTTGGCGTCACTATACACCGGGCGAAAAGTTCGATCCGACACGGCGATGACGGGTGAGATCACTCTTTCCGGTTTGGTGTTTCCGGTAGGCGGAATCAAAGAGAAAGTACTTGCGGCGCATCGAGCGGGCATTCGGCGGATCATTCTACCGGCTCAGAATGAGTCGGACACGGAGGAGATCCCGGAAGATGTGCGCAAGGAGCTCGAGATAATTCCGGCGACACGCGTCAGCGACGTTCTCAAGGCGGCGCTCGGTTCAGAGGCGGACGACTCGGCAAAACCGTTCGTCATTCAGCCGAGCGACTCGGGCAAGGACCGTGGCGAACCTTTGATCGCAAAGGAAAAGAAAGTTTGATCGGTACGGCCCTAATTTCGGGCCCGTTTGAATTCAGGGTTGAGTTGGATAGCCCGGGCGAAATGCTCTTCGGCGAGCGCGTTCATGCCGACGTTCTGCAATCGGAGTCCCAGCATCCAGTGGAACAACGGATCGTTCGGCGTGTATTGATCGGCTTGTTTCTGGTACGCGGCGGTCTCGTCGGTTTTGCCCGAGGCAGCCGCGGCTCCTGCGAGCATGCTGTTCGCCAGCGGTAAGCCGCTGCTGATCCGAGTGGCATCTTTCCAGATCTCAATCGCTTCAACCTGACGGTGGAGTTGCCACAACGCCTCGCCTTTCTCCTCGCGTGCAGTAACAAGATCAGGCCGCTCCGCCAAGGCTTGGTCCAGACTCGCCAAGGCTTCATCGTAACGTCCTAAACGGTTTTGTATCGCACCACGATAATAGAGACTGAGAGCTTTGCCTTCGTCAGTCTGGTGGTCCGCTGACCGCGTGAGCAAACTAACGGCTTGCTCCGTGTTGCCCGACAGATATTCGATCCATGCAAGCTTCGACAAGGCTTTTTTGTTTACGAAAAAGCCGGCGCGCGAAGCAGCATAGAAATGTTTCCTGCCTTGCTGGATATTATCGACATCGGTCGCGCTCAGCCATCGGGCCGGATTCGGGCGGGCCAGCGCAAGCTCATCCGGAATGCGGATTTTTTCAAACGCCATCGTGGCCGCTCGCTCGTGATAGCGGACGTAACCGGTGTGTGCGTTCAGCCCGACCCATACGAGGGCGAAACTCAAGAAGACCCACCCCGCCCTCTTTGTCACGCCGCCGGATTTCAAATTCCACCGATAGAACGACAAATCATTTGACCGGATCAATCTCAACGACCGTACTGCGAGAAACGTCGTAACCGCTGCGATACCAAGCGCCATGAGCATCGCGACTAGCTCGTACGCGTCCCAGACTGCGAGAAAGCTGACGAAGAAAACTATGGCAGCGAAAAGCTCTTCGGGCCATGTCAGGGAATAGTTCTTAGTGATCGATTTTTTTACCCCGATCGCAGGCTTTCCGAAGCCGAAATAAAGAGCATCGTTCGGACAGACGCTGACGCAATCCATGCACTTCATGCAACCCGGATCGACAACCATTCCGTATTGCTTCACTTCGGCGTGAACCAGAACGTTTGAGGTGCAGACCGCCGTGCAGTGGCCGCATTGATTGCACGCGTCGGTGACTCGGATCTTTCCCGGCGCGATCTGATCGGCAAGGCCGAAGAATCCGCCATAGGGGCAGGCATAAGTGCAGAATCCTTTCGATCCGAGGAAATAGACCGTCATGAATCCGCAAATGAACAAGAAAGGGATGGCGACGGCGACTGTCGGGAAGGTCGCCCAGTAGTCAGTCGTGATCAGGTGGTTGGTAAATTCGGGAAACAGATTCTCGTTCGCGGGCGTGACCAGGTACCGTGCGACGGTCGGCCACACAAACATGTAGAGCGCAACGATCAGCGGGACAAAGACTAGAAGCCGTGACCGGAACGGCCTCGGTGTGAGGCCGAACTTTTTCATCAGCCACGCACAAAAATCCTGGAGGGCGACGATGTGACATCCCCAGCCGCAGACAAAACGGCCAAAAACGAGTGTCGCCAGAATGGCCAGGATAAAGAAGATAAACCCGGCGTTGACCGCACCGTTTTGCAGTGTGTACATCGACTCCGAAGGCTCGATAGGCGAGACGGTTCGGCCCATAAGCCGCCACTGAATGATGTGGGCGATCATCAGCAGGTACAGAACGATGAGCGAGCCGGCCCGCCAGCGGGCAATGGTGGATTCGCGAATTTCAGTTTTTGGAGGGCTGGAATTCTCTAAGACCGGGAGATTCACCCGCTTTGCCTTGGTTTCCTGGCCTTCGCAGCCGCTTTTCATAAATTACTGTCAGGGATTCACCTGGACTCGAGGTGAACAAATACTATACCCGACTTGATTAAACGACCCCAAAGAGTGTAAAAGGAATGCTAATTACACAGCGCTCACTGACGTTGGAGCTCATCACTTTTGCAAAGCCCCTTGGCTGAAAATCTGAAAACTGGATTTTAAACTTATGTTGAAGACAATTCTCGTTGCTTTGCTGCCGTTGCTTATTCTCTTTAGCAACGGTTCGGATCGGTCGTTTACACCTAGTCAGAACACCAAACAGGATACCGGAACTTTAGAGAAGATGATCGTAGCCGACGGCAGCGTTGCTATGGATCTGAATTTGAACCGTCTCAACGGGGCGAGTCCTCGTGCGAAAGAATCCAGCTCAAGCTCGTTAAGGTTCGATGTTGAGAAGTTTTCTTTCTTTAAGGCGCTCGTCTTTAATGGTGAGTTTCGCGGAATGCTGCCAAGCACCATGGGACTTATTCCACGCAGCGAAGCGACACTGCCGACAAAGCTTAGCTCTTCGTACAACCAGCTGATGGTCGAGAGCGTTGCGTGGGGCGAACCGTACGAGCTCGTTATTCGCGATGCGAGAACGGGTTTTACTTTTTTCAATGTCGAAGGCCAGGACTTCGAATATAACGCCGACACGCAAACGTTGAGCATTCAACTCGGAAGACTGTTGATATCGAATGAATTTGCCGCCGAACTTGGCCGGCCTTCGGATGCCGGAACGATAATCGGACAGATATCCATCAATACGACGATGCAGCCGATCGAGGTCACCCAGATCGTGGACGGTGAGGCCACGTCGGACGAGATGCCGTCTTTGAATCCTGAAACGGGAACGGTGCCAGGCCCGGACGTCGTCGTCGGCGACCTCTCTGGTCTTGCACAATTCGGCGCCAGCGCTGGTACGCAGGTTGGTCTCGCGGTCGGAACGGACTCGTGCAACTTCGGAGTTGAAAATCTTCACTGGTTTGCGAATCCGGACAACGATCACCCCGTCATTCCACAAAATCTTTATCGCATGAGCGGCGGCGCGACCAATAACGATCGCTTTGAACAGGTCGGCCAATCGAGCGTCAAACATGCGTTCACGGCGCTGACCAACAATATTTGCAACCTCGGTTGTAATGGCGTCGGCGGAACTAATCTCGGATCGGGATGTTCTGATCCTTATAGCGCAAGCCTAAACTCGGGCCCGAATCTTGGTTCGCGTGCATGGATCAATCCATACACGGGAGCCTACCCGCGAAATGATTCCGCGACCCCGAACAACAGCCACACGGGCCACACACACGTTGGGCCGTCGCACAGGATCTTGACCGAGATCGCTGACCTGAATACGGCTCTCAACCCGGGTGCGACCTACTATGCCGAGTCGCAGTATGTGACGCCGCACGAATATGCCTGGTGCCAGACTCATCCGGGCGAGTGCAACATGAACAACAACGTCTCGTACCGGCGGTACAGCGTGAGCGGAACCGGAAGTCCGTTCAGTTTCGCGGCGGTCGGTTCTACCGTGCGTACGAAGACGGCGCTAACCGCGTGGACCGGTGCTTCGGTCGTCGATATCAATCCGGCGCCCGGAGTTGATGGTATCGGAGCTGTCGGCTACAAGGTGACCAATCCATCACCCGGTGTATGGCACTATGAATATGCGATCTATAACCAGAATATCGATCGTGGAATTCAGTCCTTCAGCGTGCCGGTCGGAGCTGGGGTTACCGTGAGCAATGTCGGATTCCATGCACCGCCGCAGCAGCCGGGATGGAGCGCAGACGGAACGGCCGGCAATGCGGGCTTCAGCAGCACGCCGTGGACCCAGACCCAGCTCGAAGGGGGTTTGATGTGGGGAACTGAAAGCCTGGCACAGAACCCGAATGCAAATGCGATCCGCTGGGGAACGATGTATAACATCCGTTTCGATTCAAACCGTCCGCCGCAGACAGTCAATGCTACGA
>JBDTSA010000129.1:0-6109 GCA_039931335.1 Acidobacteriota bacterium | reverse complement strand
CTCGGCCCACGCTAACGCAATCGACAGGAAAACTGAACATATGATGTGCGAAAAAATGGTTTGGTTGTAGAAGTATGCTAGCGGGATTTCGGCGTGTTCTTACGTTGAAGCTTGATCAGCATGAGGTGCTTCATGAACGCGTGATGGGCTGAAAAATATGCAATGCAAAATCCGGCAAAGCCGTCGAGGAACCCCGCCTTGAGAAAGTAGGCCCGAATAAACGCAAACCAGGCTGCGAAGACCGCCATAAGCGGCGATGTCCGTCGCCCGGTCTCGTACATCCTCTGCGCCCCGAGCGGTGCGTATCGCTCGGCGATCATCCGGTTATGGTGTTCCGCACTCTCAACGCTGTAATGTAGAATATCGCCGCGCAAGGTTCGTATTTGGGCACCTGGTTCCATCTGAACCGACTCATGAATGACAGCTCCGTTCCATTTTCCTTTACGGCGATTGAACAACCTGAGCTGTAGATCCGGATACCAACCGCCATGCTTGATCGCACGGCCCATATAATACGAGAGCCGCGGGATTTTGTAGCCATCCGCCGACAATCCGTTATCGAGTAGGCCGCGAATCTCTGTCTGGAGCCCGGCGGACACACGTTCGTCGGCATCGAGACTGAATATCCAATCATTACCCGCGTGATCAACTGCGAATTGCTTCTGTAAGGAGAACCCAGGCCACGGGTTGATGCGGACGTGTGCACCGAGAGATTCGGCCAGCGCGCGGGTTCGGTCGGTGCTTTCGGAATCAACCACGAGGACTTCATCCGCCCAGCTCACCGAACGGATCGCGTCTTCGATGTTCCTTTCTTCGTTATAAGTGATGATGACCGCAGAGATCTTCACGGAGACGATTGTAGAATGCCACGGCGAAAAACAAAAAAGCCCGCTCGGGAAACCGGCGGGCAATTCTGTTCTTGCGCGATCTCTACTTGTCGTCTGTCGGAGAGACGACATCGATGTTGTTCATCTGGAAAGTCGTCGAAGTAGCTCGCTGCAAGTCGGCGATCGCTTTGTTGTAGTCAGTTTCAGCCCGAATCTCGAGGTTACGCGCGTTCGTAAGAGCGTTCTCGCGTTGAAACAAGAGAAACGTAGTAGAGCGGCCGTTATCGAAAAGTGCCCGTTCGCCCTTGAGCAGCTCCTCGGCATTCTCACGCGCACGACGTGAGGCGAGCACACGCTGGCGTGCCGTCTCGACTGCCTGCACCGCATTTCGGACTTCGACGATGACGACTTGCTCCTGGGCACGAGTCTGCGTTGCGATCTGATTCTCGATCACCCGAGCGCCCGCAAGATCGGCCCTCGCCGTCCGGTTTCTGAAAGGAAACGAGATCGTCACGCCGACCGAATAATTTGGCGAGTCGGTGCGAAATATGTTTGCCAGCGAGCGACCGAATCCACCGACGAGAAATGGCGACGTCCCCGGAATTGTCACGTTCGGCGGAATGATGTTCGTACCATGCAAGCTATTTATCGTCTGCAACAAAAACGCGCTCGCGTTTGTTGCCGGACTTCCTGAGATAAGCGGAACGGTAACGCTGTCGGTCGACGCTCCGCCAAGCGACAAACCGTCCAGCGAAAACGTCGTGTTCAAATCGACCCGTGGTTTCGTCTGATCTTTGTAATATGCCAGGTCGACCTTATTGATATCCGATGCGAGCTTAAGTCTTCGCAGCTCGTGCCGGTTGTCCATCGCGTCTTTGATCGCCGCGTCCAGGTTGACACCATCCAGGCTAAACGCCGGCTTGTCCGTGGGAACATAACTCGACGTCCATTCCGCCGATGTCGCATCCCGCAACACAAGCTGCTTGAGATTATTTTCGGTGATGGAAACTTGCTGGGTCGCGAGAAGCAGGTCGCTCTCGCGATTCGCAAGCTCGGTCTCGACCTCCCATCGTGCAAGCGGAGCAGATGCTCCGGCCGCAATACGCGCTTCGACCTGACGAAGATTTTCGCGGGACAATTCGAGGTTCGCCTGACGATTCTGCTGATCGCGGAGTGCAAATACAAGATCCCAGTAGGTTCGCTGTACTCGAGCGATTATCTCGATGGTCTGCCGGCGAAAATCTGCGTCCGTTTGCTCGAGACGCCGGCGGGCGATCTTCAAATTCCGACGGGTACCGTCGATCTTCAGATTCCGAAACAATGGCTGGGTATAGCGGACGCCGATCTGCGACGAGTAGATCGCACTGCCGCCGCTGCCGCCGAGATTTCCCGAGCTCACCTGTTGCTGCGAGAACGCGTTCTCAGTGCGCGTATTGTTGAAGAACGCCTGATAGTTTCCGCCACCATGCCTGAGGAAATGCGTAACGCTCGAATTGAGATTGAAATCGTTCGTTCCCGACGCACTGCCGGTCGTCGAGTTGCGAGTATATGTCGGCGTGATCGTGAAGACGGGATCAAAGAATCCGAGGATCGAACGGATCTGCGTCTCTTGAAACCTGACGTCGTCGCGCGTGATCTCAATCGTGTTGTTATTTGCGAGGGCTTTTCGGATCGCCTCATCTAACGAAAGCGATTGCGGCTGCCCTGCGACGACTCCGACACGTGAAAGATTGGAACGCATTGGCGCCTGGGCCTCTGACGGTGTCGACATTACCAGCGTCTCAGTGGCTACGGACGGGGCGAGCGTGCTCGGGCTCGTCTTCGCGACCTGATCGCCCTGGGCGGTCATATCTGTTGCGCCTAAGGTGAAAATGAACGCAAGTATCGTTGTGAAAAGCAGCGTATTGCTGCGGCGAATTCTCATTATTGGATTGCTCCAGGCTTTGATAAGCTAGTTCGGTACAAGCAAAAAACTCAATCGGGTACTACGTCTCGTAATTTCGGATAGTTTCAACAATTTGGTACAGCGAGACAAGGCGTTACTTTGATGTTTAGCCGTGATTACGGTATCTTGAACGTTTTAATATACTACTTATTTTCGGAGGATAATCATCACAAATGGGTATCAAAGTCGGGATTAACGGATTCGGGCGCATCGGCCGCAATGTCATGCGAACGTGTCTCGGAGACAAGGACATCGATTTCGTTGCGGTAAACGATCTCACAGACACGAAGACGCTCGCGCATCTTCTGAAGTATGACTCCATCATGGGAAATCTCGATCAGGAGATCAAAGCCGATGGCGATACGATCAGAGTCGAAAGCGAAAGTTTCAAGGTATTCTCGGAGAAGGATCCGGCGGCGATCGATTGGTCGTCAGTCGGTGCCGAGATCGTCATCGAATCCACGGGTCGTTTTACGAAAGCAGAAGACGCGTCCAAACATCTCCGCGGTAGCGTGAAGAAGGTTATCATCTCCGCTCCCGCGAAAGGCGAAGATATCACTATCGTCCTTGGCGTCAACGAAAAGATGTACGACGCCGCGAAACACAACATCATCTCTAACGCGTCCTGCACGACCAACTGCCTCGCCCCGGTTGCGAAGGTCATACACGAGAAGTTCGGGATCAAGAATGCGCTGATGAATACGATCCACAGCTATACCAACGACCAACAGCTTCTTGATCTTCCGCACAAAGATCTGCGTCGAGCGCGAGCGGCGGCTCTCTCGATGATCCCGACTTCGACCGGCGCGGCAAAGGCGGTAGCCCTCGTCATTCCGGAACTGAAAGGAAAGTTCGACGGCATCTCGGTCCGTGTCCCAACGCCAAACGTTTCGCTAGTCGATGTCGTGATAAATGTCGAAAAGGAAACCACGACCGAGGAAGTAAATCAGGTTCTGAAAGACGCCGCGAACGGAGAGATGAAGGGAATCCTTGCATTTTCTGAAGAGCCGCTCGTTTCGATAGATTTCCGCGGCAATCCTAACTCCTCGATCGTGGATGCCGAGAATACGAAGGTCATCGGTGGAACGGCGATCAAGATCCTCTCCTGGTACGACAATGAGTGGGGTTACTCGTGCCGGGTTCGTGATCTCGTGAAATTTATTGCTGATAAAGGACTCTAAGAACGGAGGCTCTCTTTATGGCATCCGATAGACTAACTATAGGTTCCTTCCTGATTGCAACATTTATCATTGTAATCTCGTCTGTGATGACACCTGCCCAAGACAATCCGGCCGAGGGCGTAATGCTTTTCAACGGCCGCGACGGCAAGGGGATGAGCCAGCCGCTCCCGATGGGTGTTTTCCAAGTGAGCGGCAAGCAACTTGGCTCGGCCGATGTTTCTGTGACGGTCTCGAAGGGTTTTGTCATCCGGTTCTGCTCCGAAAAAGACGGTACGGGCAAGTGCGAAGAGTTCAGCGAAGGAACGCATAACCTGACTTCGACCGACTTTAACTTCATTAAGATCTGGCAAGGTTCGCCAACAACCATTGCTCCTGCGACAGATTCCGTCGCAGCGCGGTCTCCGTCTGCGCCACCAGCCGGCACTCCGCCGCCTTTGATCGTCTTCGAGCTATTGAATTGGCTTGGCCGAGCGCAGGGCTTTAGTCTCGGAATGTACCGTTCATTCCGAGGCGAGTTCGGTAAACTCAACGACAATCAAGCTCGCTCTATAATAGTTGGAAAAGGATATCGAGCTCGACTGTGTTCGGAAGAGGGGATGAATTATCGGGGCGCGGGCGATTGCGAAGTGCATGAGGAAGGACGCCATAATCTCCGATTCTCGAACACGATCTCATTCATCGAGGTGACAGATCTTGCGCGCACGGACCCAGACGATGAAAAGCTCCCGGTAACTCTTTACGAAGACGCTTCGCAAGCCGGAAGGATGCAGGGTTTCGATGTCGGAGAGTTCTTCGCAAGCAAAGGTGAATTTAAGAAGCTGGGAGATGACAAAGCTTCGTCGCTTGTGGTGCGGGACGGCTATCGGGCATCTATTTGCAGTGACGAACCTGCGGCCGGCCGTGAGGCTGCTGTCTGCGAAGAATTCGGGCCCGGACGTCGGAATCTGAAAAACCGCGGTGCTGCGTCATATCTAAAGGTTTGGAAAGATTCGAAGTAGTGACGCGATTTAGGTATGAACAAGAAGACCATTAAAGACGTCGACATTGCCGGTAAGCGCGTTTTTATCCGCGTCGACTTCAACGTTCCGATCAAAGACGGAAAGATCGAAGACGACACCCGGATCCGTGGCGCACTGCCGACGATCGAGTACGCCATCTCGCAAGGCGCAAAGATTATTTTGGCTTCCCATCTCGGGCGCCCTCTCAAAGACAAAAAGAAGGCCGAAGAGAAAGGAATGCCGTATGACGCCGGCAAGTATTCACTGCGGCCGGTATACGAGTATTTGCGCACGCTGCCGCTGTTGCAGGAAGCATCGGGCAGCTTGACTGACGATCCTGTAGTGGCCGGCGAAGGCACAGCGGTCGGTAAGGCGGAGATAAAAAACGACCGCGTATTTTTTGTTGAAGACTGCGTCGGTCCCACCGTCGAAGAAGCTGCTGGCCGTTTACAAGCCGGTCAGGTCCTGCTGTTGGAGAATCTGCGACTGCACGCTGAAGAAGAGAAGAACGATCCGGAGTTTTCGAAACAGCTTGCGTCACTGTGCGATGTCTTCGTCAACGACGCCTTCGGCACCGCCCACCGAGCGCATGCATCTACAGAAGGCATCACCCGTTACGTTGAAACTTGCGTCGCCGGACTGCTGATGGAGAAAGAGCTCGAATTTCTCAGCAAGGCTTTGAATAACCCCGAACGCCCGTTTGTTGCGATTCTCGGCGGTGCGAAGGTTTCGGACAAGATCCCGGTCATCAAATCGCTGATCGAGCGAAAAGTCGACAAGCTTCTGATCGGCGGTGCAATGGCGTATACATTTTTTAAAGCGCAGGGCTTTACGATAGGGAAATCGCTCGTCGAAGACGAAATGATGCCGCAGGCCCTCGAGATCGAGGAGAAAGCGAAGGCGGCCGGCATCGAGTTGATCTTGCCGACGGATCATCAGGTCGTTGATTCGTACGATCCGTTGAACTCACGCAAGACGATTCCGATCGCGTTCACGAACACAGGCCTCGTCGGGCTCGACATTGGTGTCGAGACGATCGAGCTGTTCCGGAATGCTCTTGAGGGAGCGAAGACGATCGTCTGGAATGGGCCGATGGGCATGTTCGAGGAAAAACCGTTCGACGAGGGCACGGTTGCGATTGCAAAAGCCGTGGCCGAC
>JBDTSA010000128.1:0-6176 GCA_039931335.1 Acidobacteriota bacterium | reverse complement strand
CATCGCGAGCTTCCGATCCAAGCTGACTTCATCGGAAAAGTCGTCCCTACAAAGCAGACCGAGATAATAAAGGTCATGTTGAAAGAGTTCGACGACATCGAAGCGGTGGGAATATTTGAACGGCCTGCCTGATTGCGGATCGCGGATTGCGGATTCTCCCATATGACGCAAGACGAGTTAAAGAAACGTACGAAAGAATTTGCTCTGCGGGTCGCAAAACTCGTGGCGGCATTTCCTAATACTTATATGGGCCGGCATGTCGGCGGTCAACTGACTCGCTCGTCGACGTCTGTCCCCGCCACTTATCGAGCCGCTTGTTGGGCACGATCAAAAGCTGAGTTTATCGCTAAGATGGGAATCGTAGAGGAGGAAGCAGATGAGTCGGTTTTCTGGATCGAGTTCGCTGTCGATGCCTCTCTCGTGAAGCCGAATCTTGTGGGTGGTTTGTTGAATGAGGCAAGCCAGCTCGTTTCCATCTTCGTCACCTCTATCAATACAGCCCGGGGTCGTACACGATGACGTCGCCAAACGAAATCCGAAATCCGCAATCCGCAATCCGCAATCATCTAAAAAAACCGTACAGAAGAAGAGATTTGCTAGGAATTCGGAATCTTTCCGCCGAAGAGATCATCGGTATCCTCGACACGGCCGAGAACTTCCGTGAGATCAATTCCCGCGAGATAAAAAAGGTTCCGACTCTCCGCGGTAAGACAGTCATCAATCTCTTTTTCGAATCCTCTACCAGAACTCGCACTTCGTTTGAGCTCGCAGCGAAACGTCTCTCGGCCGATTCCGTCAACATCAGCGTGTCGTCCTCGAGCTTGTCCAAAGGCGAAACTCTGCTCGATACAGCACTCAATCTCGATGCGATGGCTCCAGATTGCATCGTCGTGCGTCACTCGAGCGCCGGTGTCCCGCACCAGCTCGCAAAGGTCAGCCAGGCTGCAATCGTGAATGCAGGCGACGGGGCGAACGAGCATCCGACGCAGGCACTGCTCGATGCGATGACGATCCGCGAGCATAAGAAAAAGATCAAGGGACTAAACGTCGCGATCATCGGCGACATTCTTCACAGCCGTGTCGCCCGTTCCAATATCCACTTGCTGACAAAGCTCGGGGCTAAGGTTCGTGTTGCCGGTCCCGGCACCTTAGTACCTCGAGATTTTGGAGCCCTCATTGGAGAAGGCACCGATATCGAAGCGGCAAATCCAAAATCCAAAATCCAAAATCCAAAATTAGAGGTGATGCCGAAGATCGAAGATGCGATCGAAGGAGCCGACGTCGTCATGATCCTTCGTATCCAACGCGAACGGCAGGACTCGGCGTACTTCCCGACTTTGCGCGAATACGCGATCCACTACGGGCTCACCAACAGTCGTCTCGATCTCGCAAAAAAAGATGCGATAGTTCTGCATCCTGGCCCTATGAACCGCGGTATCGAGATCTCGTCGGATGTCGCCGACAGTTCGCGATCGCTGATACTGGATCAGGTCAAATACGGAGTCGCAGTGCGGATGGCGGTACTTTATCTCGCAACGGGCGGGAGCATGCAGGGTAAGTGAGACCCATCGTAAAGTAACCGATGATATCGAGTCGGCGCAGATGGGTCCCATAAATCCTGAGGGACCTATGGGACCTATGCCGTCTGCGTCTCGATTCGTTTAGAAAACAAACCTTGCGCCGAATTGGAACGCACGCGGCCCACCGGTGCCAAAGACACTGGTCGAACGCTGCGTCGGGCGAAGTGTCGTCACATCACCCGCCGCCGTCCCTTCGATCGGAAGGACGAGATCGTTGACGTTCACCAGATTCGCGATATTGAACAAGTTGAATACCTCGCCGATCAACTGAAGCCGATACTTCTCGTTAAAGTTGATCGTCTTGGTCACACGCAGATCCTGCGAGATCAGTGAGTCGCCACCGATCTGAGCATCTGATGGAAGCAGTCCGACGCGGAAGATCTCCTGATCATAAAGATCGCACCTCACGGTAGCGTCGAATGAGCAGGCGGTCGTATTCGGCAGACCGGCGATGCTATTGTTGTAGCTTTCGATCAAGCTATTCAGATCGCCAACCGACCGAACCGATCTTCCGATCGAGCCGCCGGAAGTTCCCGGTAGATACGTCGCGAAAGTTCCACTCGCGCTCAGATCGACATTGTTCGGCAGGAACACGCTTTCGGGGAGTCCGCTGAACATCGTCGAGATAAACGAAAGCTGCCAGTTCCCGAGAACGTTTCGCTTCCAGAACGAACTGTCATCCTTGTAGAACGGCAGATCGTAAATTCCGCTGAATACGAATCGATGCTTGCGATCCAGCCCAGCAGGGCCAAAATCTCCACGCAGGTTGTTTAGATCGGTCGGAGCTCCGGCCAGACCGAGCGCGTCCGCGCTGAAAGCCTTGAAGCTCGACAGCGCATAGCTCGCCGTAAACTGGAATCCGTTACTGAATCGCCGATCAACACGCGCCAGGATTCCCGAGTAAGTCGAAAATGCCGACGAATCCGCGTACGGAACTGGGAACGGGAACGCCGCACCTAATCGCGGGCCGGCGATCGAATCCGCCTGATTGACGTCAAATATCTGGACCTCGTTACGGCCCTTTCGATAGTTGTAGTCAACCTGCATGATCATGTTCCACGGCAGCTCACGCTGCACACCGATCGAGTACTGCAGCGAGTACGGCACCTGGAACTTACTTGAAAATATCGGACCGGATACCGAGTTCGTGCATTCGAGCGCGGTCGGAAGGTCACAGGCCATCAACCTCGACTCAAGGTCCGCCCGAAGACTGGAAGAGAGTGCGAGCGCTTGTGCAAGCGTGATATCACCCGGATCGAAACGTCCGTTGCTGTCCGCATTGAACGGCAGAAGAAGCGGAGAGACGATCTGGCTGCCGACGAGGAACTGCTCGGCTCCAACCGGACCAAGATCCGCTCTTTCAAAGAGACGAAGGTTGTCGATGATGTTGTCGTAATAGATACCGAAGCCGCCGCGAATAACGGTCTTGCTGTCGCCCCACGGATCCCATGCAAATCCGACGCGCGGCGCGAAATTATTCGTGTCGCGTTTCGGTGATGCTGTTCCGCCTTCGAAAAGCGGTGCAATGACCGCCGGACGTGTCAGATCGTGATTCCACAGATTGGAATCGACGCGATATGCAAGGCCGAGATTGACGTTCAATCTTGGCGTGATTTTCCATGAATCCCCGGCATATACCTGGATACGATTATTGATCGTATTGCCGTCGTGATTGAAAGGAAGTATCGGACTTCCGACGCCCATCGAAATATCCTGAACGAAGGCGTTCAGAAAATCGGATTCCGAATTGAACGCGATCGGATCGCCTTTCTCATCGATGGAGAAAAGACGTATCCGGACCGGATTCGCAAATGTGAACGTTCCGCCAATCGAAGTCCGCTCGTAGTTGCCGCCGAAATTCAGCGTGTGCTTGCCCTTCACCCAAGTCAGATCGTCGCGCAGCTGGATGCGTTTTTGCGGAGTATCTTGCGGCGTGACCGCATTCGTTCCGGAACGCCAGTCCTGCTCCGGGTTGATGCGGATCTCGGGAACGCCGGTCGTTGCCGATTCGATGGCGTTCTTGAACTGGCTGTAGTTTGCAACGAAGTTATTGCTTATGTTCGAGCCGAACAAGTACGTCAAACCGCCGACGAAATTGTGTGCGCGATTTGTCACGACCTGATCGTTAGAGCTAAAGATGCCGCTCACGCTGTCGCGCGGTAAGATGCCGGAGCCGGGCGGGAACGGGCCGATCGATGCGTTATCGTTGAACGAGTAGCGGAAGAAACTCGACGCTCGATCATTTAAGATCCAGTCGATCTTCGTTGTAAACAACGTCTCATCGAACGGGTTCGCCGCAAACCCCGCAAAGCTCGGAGCCCTCAGCGGATTGTAGAGCGATGAACCGTCCTGGTTATTTCGCTCGTAGCTACCAAAGAAGAACAGCTTGTCCTTTACGATCGGGCCGCCGAGAGTTCCGCCAAATTGCTGGCGGTCGAACGGAACTCTCGTGGCCCGCGCTTCAACGGGGATACCGTTGAACTCGTCAAGACGACTTAGCGCCGGAAACGCAGCAAACTTGTCGTCTCGCGCATACAAGAAAGCATTTCCATGAAACTTATTGCTTCCCGATCTGGAAACGACATTCACCGATCCGCTTGCTGACGCACCGGTCGACAAGCTGAAGTTTGAAAGCCCGATCTGGAATTCCTGAATGATCTCTTGCGAGAAATTCTGAACAGTCGTGCCAACGACGTTGTCGACGACCGATCCGCCGTCAACACTGATCTGAGTCGACCGGCCGGCCTGTCCGCCGATCGATATCCCTGTGAAGTTTGCCTTCGTCGGATCGAACGATCCGCCGTCGACCCTTTCCGTTCCCGGCTGAAGCTGCGCAAGATCGAGAAAATTGCGCCCGTTCAGCGGAAGGTTCTCGATTTGGCGCGTACCGACAACGCCCGACACAGTGTTATCGGACCGCTCGATCTGCGCTTCGGACTCGGGCGTTACGGTGACGATCTCAGATGCACCGCCCACCTCGAGACTTATGTCGGCCGAGGCGATCTGTCCGACCTGGACCTGAACGCTTTCAAGCACAGACTGCTTGAAGTTCGCGGCAGTGGCCCGAACTTCATAGATGCCAGGCTGCAATTGAAGCACCCGGTATTGGCCATCGTCGTTTGTAACGACGGTTCGCGACGCATTGGTCGCAATATTCCTAACCGTCACCGTCGCGTTCTGCACGACTGAGCCCTGCGGATCCTTGACCGATCCTTCGATCGATCCGAACGGCTCTTGCGCCACGACGCTTATTAACGGAAGAAATAGAAGTGCAAAGAATAATGTATATAGTCTTTTCATTTTCAACTCCTCATGAACTGCAAAGGACCTGAAAAGTGCTATACTCACACAGCTATCGCCAAGTGCGGTGGCTGTGAGTCTGATACAGTCTCATGAACACTTAGAGCCATCTTTTTGGCGGCGGATTATTTTGCGATAGGACGCCGGCGAGAGATGGCTTTAAGTTTGCATAGCTACCCTTGATTCCTCTGTCGAAGTAAGTACCTTGATCCCCCCAACCTTGGTGAATCACAAATCGAAACTGCGGTTCAGCTTCGCGGTTGCTTATAGGCAATCCGAAAGCCAAAAGAAAATTTGATGAGAAAGGGGGTTTCGTGACGGAGCGAGGAAAAGCATCGCGAATTATCGAGGATGCTTATTGAGAATTTTGGATAAAGGGCCGGACAATTCCAATTTTCTAAACAAAATTTGCAATACTTAGCCTTTCTGCTTACCCTTTAAGCTATTTGATACCCCGATTTACGTATTTGGTTGTCGCGGCCCCGCAAATAATTTCTCGATTTTGTGACGAAACGAACTGATCGCAGGGTGAACAACCGCTACTTGAGTTCGAAATGAAACTTTTTATCGCCAACGGGCACCTCATCGATCCAGCCGCGCCGGAAAACACGGGCATGTCAGTCTTGATCGAGGACGGCCGCGTCTCAGCATGGCTCAAGCCGAACGAGAAGCCGCCCGAGGATTGCGAAGTGTTCGATGCGGCAGGCCTTCTGGTCGCACCGGGCTTCATCGATATGCATGTGCATCTTCGCGAGCCCGGGCAGGAACACAAGGAGACGATCGCTTCGGGCTGCGCCGCAGCCGTCGCCGGCGGATGGACGAGCGTTTGCCCGATGCCAAATACGCAGCCTGTCAATGACAACGCGGCGATCACCCGCTACATGATAGAGCAGGCGGAACGTGCCGGGCTTGCCAATGTCTTCCCCATCGGAGCAATCACAAAATCATCTGACGGAAGCGAGCTTGCCGAAATGGGTGAAATGAAATCCGCCGGAGCGGTTGCGGTTTCAGATGACGGACGTCCGGTTCCGAATGCCGGCATTATGCGCCGAGCGATGCAGTACGCGCGGGATTTCGATCTTCCGGTCGTAGATCACTGCGAAGATAAATCACTTTCATCCGGCGGCGTCATGCACGAAGGAAAACTCTCTTTGCTTCTCGGCCTGAAAGGAATGCCCGCACTTGCTGAAGACATCGACGTCGTTCGCGACATCATTCTCGCGAAGGAGACCGGTGCGCATATTCACATTGCCCACGTCTCGACAAAAGGCGCGGTCGAGGCGGTCCGGCGCGCAA
>JBDTSA010000127.1:0-6181 GCA_039931335.1 Acidobacteriota bacterium | reverse complement strand
CCTGGCGGAGGTGATCTTGAACAATGCGTGAACCTTTGGTCGCAGGAATACTGAGTCTATTGCTTCCGGGCGTTGGACAAATTTACAACGGCAGAATCTTGATCGGTATTATCTGGCTGGTTTTAACAGGCGTTTCGTGGATCGGATCGGCAGGCCTGCTCGGCTGGGTAGTTCATCTGATCTCCGGGTGGTGTGCGTATAGCTACGCAAAAGACAATCCGATAAGAAGCTAGAGTTTCTTCATACAATCCTCCTTGGCCCGATGTTTACCGGCATCGGGCTTTTTTTGTGTTTCGCAAATACAGCACTTTCACGTAATATACCCAAAGACGCCGGATGTTGGATGCTGGTTTTCACTGACCTCCAGTATCCCGCTCCGGCTTTTCTTATGGTTAAAGAGGGGTTTCCCTTTGTCATCGTTCCGGCAATCATTGCCCTAATCTTCGGATCCTTACAGATCTGGATTGTCGCAATCATCTTTGTCGCCATCGCATTGTTCATGGCGTATTTTTTTCGCGACCCTCATCGTGACGTGCCGGACGACGACAACGTCATCGTTTCGGCCGCCGATGGCCGCGTCACTCGCGTTGAAGAGAACGCCGCCGGAAAATTGGTCAGTGTTTTTCTTTCACCGCTCGACGTGCACATCAACCGAGCCCCGATCGCGGGCCAGATCACAAAGGTCGAATACATCCCGGGAAGAAAAATTCCGGCTACAAGCAATGAGGCGAGCCTTGTAAACGAACGTAATTCGATCACGATCTCTGGCGAAAGGATGACGGTTGTCTGCACACAGATCGCGGGTATTCTCGCCCGCCGCATCGTTTGCTGGAAAAAAGAGGGCGACGATCTTGAGCTTGGCCAAAAGTATGGCCTGATCAAGTTCAGTTCGCGGACTGATCTACTGATGCCAGGAGAAGTCGAGATTGAAGTCGCGGTCGGGGACCGTGTCACCGGAGGCGAGACGATCATCGCCAGATTGCCGTAGCGTATGGAAACGGAAGAAAGAAAAACTGTCCATCGCGGTATAAAGAAGGGCCTCTATGTGATCCCCACGGCCTTCACGGCGGCAAATGTCGCGATGGGGTTTCTGGCAGTTCTATACTCGATTCGAGGTTTTCAGGTCGTCAATACTCAGCCGGCGGTCGCGGCCGGGTATTTCGATTACGCGGCGGTCGCAATCGGCCTTGCAATTCTGTTTGATACTCTCGACGGCCGTGTTGCGCGGATGACAAAGACCGCGACCGAGATCGGAGTTCAATTCGATTCGCTCGCCGACGTACTCACCTTCGGCATTGCGCCGATTGCGCTCATCTACAGTTGGGCGATCGGTGCTTCCTTCGATGAACACAGTTCCGAACACGCGCTCGGCGTCTTTCTCCTCTTCATGTACTTGATGTGCGGCGCGTTCCGGTTGGCTCGTTTTAATTTGCAGGCAACACGACCACGGGTTCTGCAGGAAGGAACGCCAAAGATTGATAAGAAAAATTTCGTCGGTTTGCCCATTCCACCTGCCGCGGGCCTCCTTGCGTCGTTCGTTCACTTTTCCCCGCTTCCGCTGAACTCGCACGGCGAGGGACTGGCTCGATTTTATGCCTACCTGGTGATGATCCTGATCGCCGTGCTTGGAGTCCTAATGGTCAGTACGCTTCGTTACTCGAGCATGAAGACAGTCGGGTCGGGTAGACGCAATCTATATCTGCTGCTCGTGATCGCAGCGATGGGTATGCTGGTCTGGCTTTATTCGCGATATGTCCTCTTGATCATCTCCGGCGGTTACGTCGCGCACGGCATCATCTGGTACCTGCTAAGCTCGGTCCAGTCGCGCGGTTCCGGCAGGAAGGACGAACACGTCTCCGAAGCGGCTTCACAAAATAACAATTGAATTAGGTTCGGCTTCGTCGACGGCCTGACGAAATAGATGCGACACGTCCGGACGATGGTCTCACCGAGCGCTCGTGCGGATCATCTTCGACATCATCCGCGTACGAACTCCGACACGCGATCAGCAGAGATACCATCACAAGGAACAGGACGGAGACGGCCGTCGTGTGGAGGACAAAATCGAAAATGCTGTGGACGAGGATCGCAAATATCCCTGCTAGGGCCCCGTAAGCAATTCCCCGGCGGTAAGCATTTCTAATTGAGGTAGCAGCGCGGCCCGATACAAAGAGTCGGTATAGGAGGAATCCGCCGATTAACAACCCAACCAGCCCGGCATCTGCGAGGACTTGGAGATAATCGTTATGCGACTGTTCGACCCGTTCCAGCCCGCTCATCGAATCATACGGCGTGTACGCGACACCGAATGCGCCGAAACCCGCGCCGAAAGGCAAATTGGCCTTGATGACCTGGAGAGTAACATTCCATATGTTGCTTCTCCCGGTCGTCACATCACTTGTCGCAGCCGTTTCCGCAACCCTCGTGAGTGAAGTGTCGCCGCCAACAAATATCGCTCCGCCGACTACCGCGACAAAAAGTAGAACAGCCAAGCCCAGCTTTAGTGCGAGGTTCGAACGGCTCTTTGTCCCCGTCGTCAGCAGAACAAGGAAGATCACTTCTGCAAGAAATGCAATGAGCCCGCCACGTGAACCGCTTAGCAGAAGTGAAACGCCCATCAGGGCGACGGCTGTGATGTAGAGAAGCCGTTTGTCTTTGCTGATCGCCCCCGTGAAAATGAGGCCAAGCGGGACAGCCAAAGCCATCTCCATGTACGCGGCAAAATTATGACGGTTGACGAATGATCCGAACGGTGACAGAGCCTCGTATATGCCATAGATCTTTAGCGGGCTGAGAACCGATTGGAGGATCGCAAAGAATGCATAGGCGAATCCAAAGACCGTTATGATCACGGCGAGCCTACGGATGCGAGAAGCCGAATCGAGAAGGACGAGTAACATCGCCAGCAAAAAGAACAGAGCGATGTAGTGGATGGCCGATAACTGCGTTGCGAATGGATCAACCGAGATCGTTCGCGGTATCGATTGAACGCCCGCGATATCCCCGAAGCTGCCGAAAGGTATGACCTGAATAAATCCGTAAATACCGGCGGCGAGAAGCGTCAGTTGAATCGGATCTGAATTTAATCGGACCGCTCCGGTTAGAAATCCGTCCGCCGCCCACAAGAACGTGACCACTGCTACCAGGACATAAAAGAGTGCGAGGACCGGCTGATGTACGGTTCCGTACGCGACCGTCGTAAAGACGATGATCACTGCGATCAAAAAGAATGCGAGCTTGTTCGCCCAGGTCATAACTTGATCAGCCGAAAGTCGTCGTACCAGATAATCCCTGAAATCGGACACTCCTCGCCGCACGCGACTCGCCCGGTGCGAATCAGTACGCTGTCAAAATCTTCGGGAACGGTAAACTCGATGGTCCTCAGCTTCCAATCGGCAGAGCCGGCCTCGAAAGGTTCGGATGCTGCGATGCCTTTGTTCTCCTTTCCACTGATAATCTGCAGCACAGGTGGGCCGCCGCTTTTGAGATTGTCCGTCCGCAGCATAAACGAAAGGCGATACCGGGCGCCGGGCTCGACGGCGATCGATTGAACGACATTGTGCAGATCCACCTTTGAATAGCCTTTGAATGTCACACGCAGACTTCGTGTGCCTTCGGACTTCACCGTGGAATCCGGTAGAGCATCGATCTTCGCGTCGTTCTTGTAAATCCTCCAGCCAAAAAGCGTGTCATCCGGCGGACCGATAAACTTTTCGAATCCGCCGTTGGTCACGGTTTCAGACTGTGCATCCGGATCAATTCCGGTCTGACGTGAAAACTCAAGCGATTCGCGAAAACGCTGCTTCTCGAAAAGGCCGCGGGCGATTTGCTTCGCCGTGTCGATATAGTTAGGTTTCTGCTCGTCGGTCAGGGTATTCCAAATTCGAAGCGCGTTGTCCGCACTGCCCCGCGCGGCGTAGAAGAGAGCAAGCGTTGAGCGAACGTCGGGCGTGTCTGCCGCTAATGCTTCGACCTTCTGAGGATCTTTATCGAAATAATCCCACGCCAGCGAGAAGACCTGTTCGCGGTAAACGATACTGCGCTCCGTCGTTTTTCTCAGTTCGGCAAATGCATCTTCACTGCGATTCTGTCTCAAATAAAAGTTGCCGAACTGCCAGTGCGGAAACGTATAGGTCGGCGCGAGCTCGACGGCGCGTTTGAGAGCCATCTCGGCCTTCTCCGGCTCCTCCGCCTGCTCATACGCGCGACCAAGCTCGATCCAATATCGAAAGTCGTTCGGCGAAAGCCTCACAACCTGTTCGAACATTCCAACGGATTTTTCAAGGCTCTCCGGTGAGAAGTTCTCCTTTTCGCGAGTTGCGAGGAGCCACATCGGAAGTGCGTCGCCGGGTGCAAAACTTCTCGCGAGCTGCGCGACCTCGGCCGCGTTCTGCTGATTCGGTGTGGTCAGCGACGCAAGCATGTTGCCGAGCTGCCACCGAACGGAAAACCACGCGAACACCAAGGCGCCAACGATGGCGGCGACAAGGATCAACCGAGCCTTCGTGGTTTTAGAATCAAGAACAATTAAGGGTATATTCACGCGTTCTCGTAAAACTCTCCGATCTTTTTAACGACATACTCTCGCTGCTCAGCTTTGAGTTCGGGATAAATCGGCAAGGCGAGCGATTCGCGGGCGGCACGTTCCGACTCGGGAAACTGCCCTTCGCGATAGCCCAGATACTCAAAACATTCCTGCAGATGCAGCGGAACGGGGTAATAAATGTCGGTACCGATGTCAGCCGCCGAAAGAAACTGACGGAGCTCGTCCCGCACTCGCGGAGCGCGAATGACGAACTGATTGTAAATATGCCGGCCGTTCTGGCGCTCAAATGGCAACTCAATTTGCTCGGTTAATCCCGCATCAGTGAAAAGCTCGCGATAATGATCTGCATTTCCCTTTCGCTTGTTAGACCACGAATCGAGATGCGGAAGTTTGACGCGAAGTATCGCTCCTTGAAATCCGTCGAGACGCGAATTCAGCCCGATCCATTTATGATAATAGCGTTCCTCCGAGCCATGGACGCGAAGTGCAAAAAGCTCGCGTGCGATCTCGGCGTCGTCAGTTGTCATAAAGCCGCCGTCGCCCATCCCGCCCAGATTCTTCGACGGATAGAAGCTAAAGCATCCCACTTCGCTCATCGCTCCAGCCCGCGATCCATTCTCCTCTGCGCCGATCGCCTGTGCCGCGTCCTCGACAACCGGGATCCCGTGCTTGCTCATGAGCTGATTCAACGCGGACATCTCTGCACACTGGCCGTAAAGATGTACCGGCTGGATCGCTTTTGTGCGTTCGGTAATTGCAGCTTCGACCTGCGACACGTCGAGGTTGAACGTCGCCGGATCGATATCTACGAACACGGGTCTCGCACCGAGACGGGTGATCGCGCTCACGGTCGCGAAAAAACTATACGGCGTCGTGATAACCTCGTCGCCCGCGCCAACGCCGACCGCCATCAGGGCGAGTAATAGAGCATCGCTGCCGGAGGCGCAGCCGATCGCGTACTTCGTGCCGCAGTATTCCGCCAGCTCATCTTCGAGCGCCTTCACCTCGCCCCCGAGAATGAACCCGTTCGTGTCGAGCACGCGGCCGAGCGCGGCTTCGATCTCAGAACGGAGGGCAGTGTTTTGTTCGGCGAGGTCCAGTAAAGGAACTTTCATGTACTTGCCACAGAGCACACAGAGACGTTTCCGAAAAAGTCTCTGTGCGCTCTGTGGCTAAATTCTAACCAAATCGACGACTATTTGCATTTTCACCGCTTCTTTTTTAGCCTCAATCAAATGATCCGCAACAAAGCCGCCCGCACTCTCGAGATAATCAAGCGCCTTAAGAAAGCCTATCCGACGGCCCACTGCGCCCTGGATCATTCGAATGCGTTCGAGCTTCTTATCGCGACGATCCTCTCCGCTCAATGTACCGACGAAAGAGTAAATATTGTGACGGCAAACCTGTTCCGCAAATATCGAGGGCCGGGCGATTTTGCCGAAGCGTCGCAGGAAGATCTGGAGCGCGATGTTCATTCGACCGGCTTTTTCAGAAACAAGGCAAAGAACATCCGGGCGGCTTCGCAAAGAATTCTGGATGAGTTCCGCGGCGAAGTTCCGAACACTATGCCCGAGATCCTCTCTCTCGCCGGAGTTGCGCGAACGAGCAGCGCGGTTCCTCCCCGGCACGATGGTT
>JBDTSA010000126.1:0-6198 GCA_039931335.1 Acidobacteriota bacterium | reverse complement strand
CAGTCGGGAACCGCGTTGATATTCGACGAAGTTGTAACGGGGTTTCGCACTCATCCCGGCGGCGCCCAGGCATTGTTTGGCATACGCGCGGACCTGGTCAGTTACGGCAAGGTGCTCGGCGGCGGAATGCCTATCGGTATCCTTTCCGGTAAGTCGAGATTCATGGATGCACTTGATGGTGGACCATGGAGTTACGGTGATAAGTCGACGCCTGAGTCCGGCGTAACCTTCTATGCCGGAACCTTCTTCCGGCATCCGCTCGCCCTCGCGGCAGCTCATGCTTCGCTAACCCATATTAAGGAAAAAGGGCCGGCGCTCCAGGAACAGCTTGACTTAATGGCCGAGCGGCTTGTATCGCGGATCAACGATTGTTTTGAGAAAAACTATATACCGGTAACGGTCGAGAACTTCGCATCGATCTTCTATCTGCACTTTCCTGTCGAAGAGCGGTTCGCGAGTCTTTTCTATTATCTGCTGCGGGAAAAGGGCGTTCATATCCTTGAGAATTTTCCATGCTTCCTTACCACCGCACATACCGAAGCGGACCTGGATTTCGTGGCCCGTGATTTCGAGGAATGCGTTGCCGAAATGCAAAAATGCGGCTTCTTCCCGGAACCGATAGAGAGTCCGGTTGCGCAGGCGTTTGAGGCAACCGCGAATGACGGTTTGAGAACCGTTCCTTTAACCGAAGCGCAAAAAGAGATCTGGCACGCCTCGCAATTGGGAGATGAGGCCGCATTGGCTTACAACGACTCGGTGGTCGCTCACATCACCGGTGATTTGAATATCGAGGCATTGAGAAGGTCGCTCGACATGCTTGTTGCCAGGCATGAAGCACTTCGAACCACGTTCCACTCATCCGGCGAATACCAGCAGATCGCAGCATCCGGCACGATGGAACTTACATTTGTCGATCATTCCAAACTGCCGGAACCGGACAAGAGCGCGGAGCTTACCGCATTGCTTAGGGCCGAAGCTCGCGAGACGCTCGATCTTGTCGAAGGGCCGTTAACGCGGGTGAAATTGGTCAAGCTCGCGGACGAGCTGCACGTGCTTGTATTTGTTGGGCATCACATAGTCTGTGATGGTTGGTCCTTCGCAGTTCTGTTGGCGGAATTATGTGCACTTTACACTGCGGAAATTACGGGCGCACAAGCCGAGATCCCCGAGGCGGCACGCTTCAGCGACTTTGTAGCGTGGGATGCGGAGAAGATGTTTGGTGCGGACGGCAAGGCTGCCGAGCACTATTGGCTTCAACAGTTTTCGACGCCTCCGGCAGCGCTCGACCTTCCCTATGATCGTCCGCGTCCTTCCAACAAAACATTTAGCGCCGACGTGGAAAGCTTTATGCTCGACGAATCACTTTACAAAGAGCTAAAGCGGCTTGGTGCAAAGAACGGAGCGACACTTTTTACAACGCTGCTTGCCGGCTTTAACGTACTGCTAAACCGCCTATCGGGTCAGAGCGACATCGTTGTCGCGGTCCCGGCCGCCGGGCAGTCGATGATCGGTGAGGAACGGCTGGTTGGACATTGCGCCAATCTACTACCGGTTCGAAGCCAACTCGTCGCCAACGAGTCATTTTCCGAGTATCTGAAGCGCACAAAGACAACCGTACTCGATGCATATGAACACCAAAACTACACTTACGGACTGTTGGTGCAGCGATTGGCGTTGCCCCGCGACCCGAGCCGGTCTCCGCTTGTCTCGGCGATGTTCAATATGGACCGCTCGGGCTTCAAGGGGCTCAATTTCGGCGGGCTCGGTTTTGAGATAACTACGAACCGAAAAGCTTTTGCGACCTTTGATATCTACTTCAACATGCTCGAAACCGACCGCGGAGTTGTTATCGATTGTGAATACAACACCGACCTCTTCGACGGAGCGAGTATCCGGCGCTGGCTGGAGCATTACCGAACGATTCTTGAAGGCGCGGTTGCGGACCCTGAAAAAACAGTTTCTCGTCTCCCGTTGCTAGGCGATGCCGATCGGGATCAGCAAGTGGTCGAGTGGAATGCCACCGCTCGTGATTATCCGCGTGATCGATGTGTCCACGAACTATTTGAGGAACAAGTGGCGCGGACGCCGGATAGAATCGCGGTAGAGGCGGAAGACGGAAAACTGACATATGCGGAGTTGAACTTAAGGGCGAACCAACTTGCCAAATATCTCCGGAGCATCGGTACCACGCATGAGTCGCTTGTTGGATTATGTGTTGAACGCTCACTGGACATGATGATCGGGCTCCTTGGCATCATGAAGTCCGGTGGAGCCTACGTTCCGATAGATCCCGCCTTTCCGTCAGAGCGTGTGAAAGCAATACTCGAGGACTCGGGTGTGCAGACGATCGTGACACAGGCTCATCTGGCTTTTGATCTGCGAGACAAGGTAGAGCAGGTGATCTGCATTGACATCGAATGGGAAAAAGTAGCGGCAAAGAGCGGGGACCAGCCCAAAACCGAAACCACTGTCGACAGTCTCGCTTATGTGATCTATACCTCGGGCTCGACGGGTAAACCGAAAGGGGTTCAGGTCGAACATCGCTCGTTCGTCAATTTGCTCTGCTCGATGAAAAACGAGCCGGAAATGAACGAGGCCGATGTCCTGCTTGCCGTTACGACGCTTTCGTTTGATATCGCCGGGTTAGAACTTTTCTTGCCATTGATCACGGGCGCAAAAGTTGTGATCGCAAGCCGCGAAGTTGCCTCGGACGGTAACGCGTTAGCGGATAGGATCGCGAGCACCCGCGCAACGCTCATGCAAGCAACGCCAGCTACCTGGAGACTCTTAATGGAGGCCGGGTGGAAGGGTTCTAACGAATTCAAGATCCTTTGCGGAGGCGAAGCACTCCCCCGCGATCTGGCAAACGAACTCCTCAGCCGATGCGGTTCACTGTGGAATATGTATGGTCCCACGGAAACCACCATCTGGTCCTCCGCGAGCAAGATCACCTCGACGAACGGCCCTGTTTTTCTGGGAGATCCAATCGCGAATACGCAGCTATTTGTGCTCGACGAGGATCTCGAGCCGCTGCCCATCGGCGTTGCTGGCGAGCTTCACATTGGTGGAAACGGGCTGGCGCGCGGCTATTTTAACCAACCGGAACTGACCGATGCCAAGTTTATTCCGAATCCGTTTGCCATCGGCGATGAGGCCAAACTCTACAAGACCGGTGATCTCGTACGCCGCAAGGAAGATGGAAATATTGAGTTCCTCGGGCGAATCGACGACCAGGTCAAGGTCAGAGGTTACCGGATCGAGTTAGGTGAAATAGAGTCCGCTCTACTCGAACTTCCGACAGTAGAGAACGCCGTCGTTGCCGTGCGGGAGGACTCTCCCGGGAACAAGCGCCTTGCAGCTTATGTCGTTCCGGCGGCGGGACAGGGCGTCGAGGTCGCCGAGCTTGGCGATCTGAAATCCTATTGGGAAAAGCAGTGGGACATGCTCTACAAAACAGCGATCGATGAAGAGAAAGACTGGACCCAGGTGAACGAAGATCCAACTCTCAAGGTCTTGCGTTGGACCGACGACATCGTAGATGCCGAGTCGGAGATGCGTGAATGGATCGACCCGGTTGTCGAACGCCTCTCGAGTTGGAGTCCTGACAGCGTACTTGAGATCGGATGCGGAACCGGACTGCTGCTTTTCGGTTTAGGTCAACATTGTTCGCGGTACGTAGGTACGGACTACTCAGAAATTGTGCTGTCTAATCTTCGGCAGCGTTTGGCCGGCTCACAAATTGATCCAGAAAAAGTAGAGCTTCTTCATCGCAAGGCTGACGAGTTTGACGGTTTCGATGAGAAGTCGTTTGATCTGGTGATCATCCATTCGGTCGTTCAGTATTTCCCGAACATGGATTACTTGCGGCGAGTGATCGAGGGTGCGGTCAAGCTGGCCAAACCGGGCGGAAGAATATTCATTGGGGACGTTCAAAACCTTGCTCTGCTCGAGACCTATCATACTGAGGCGATGATCGCTCGGTCCGATAGTTCACTTTCAATCGCGGAGCTCAAGGAGAGGATTCGCAAACGAACCGAATTGGAGAGCGAATTAACTATCGACCCGGATTTCTTCCTTGTGCTTGAAGACGATATGCCTAAGATCGGGCACGTGGAAATTCACCTTCGTCGGGGCCGCATAGATAACGAACCAACGAAATACCACTACGACGTAACCATAAGTGTCGGAGAAAGGCCTACAACGCAAGGAAGCCACGAATGGTTCTCATGGGAACGAACCGGCATTAATCTGGATGGTCTGCGTGACAGGCTCGAGCAAGGGAAACCGGGAGTCTTATGTTTTGCGGATGTACCTAACGCGCGAATCAAATCACAGATCCACGCTCGCGATCTGATCTCAAACGGGACGAGACTGAGGACGGTGGGAGATTTGAATAAAGCCCTCGATTCGGTTGGAAACGGCATTCACCCGGAAGATCTATGGAACTTAAGCGAGTCGCTTGGGTATGCAGCCGATATCCGATGGTCAGGAAGCGGTTCAAACGGATACTTTGACGTCGTATTTCGAAAAAACGGCGAAGCTCAGAGCATCATTCCTTATCGCCACGAGCCTTTGCGAAAACAGGTAAGTGAATATGGCAACGATCCGGCAAACAAACTTTCAACTCACAATTTTGCGGCCGACCTGAGAAAGCATCTGTTGAGCAAATTGCCCGACTATATGGTGCCGGCGGCGTTTGTGATCATCGACGAACTGCCGCTTACACCTAACGGCAAGATCGATCGCAAAGCACTGCCGGCTCCTGACAACTCGACATTTACACAGGACAGGGTTTACGATCCGCCGACGAACGAAGAAGAACTGATGCTGAGCGAGATCTGGTCCGCGGTCCTTCGGCTCGACAAGGTCGGGATCAACGACGATGTCTTCGAGCTAGGCGGAGACTCACTGCTAATATTCCAGATCGTCACCAGGGCAACACAATCGGGACTGAAGATAACTCCAAAGCAAGTTTTCGAACAACGGACCGTGGCAGGGATCGTCAGGGATCTTTCCGCCGGCGGAAAGCGTCTGGACAAAGCTTCCGGACCATCCATCATACGGGTATCGCGTGAGACAAAGCGCATCAAGCGATCAACACTTAAGGCCTTTAACTAATAGTAATGAAGGAATTACGCCTTGATATGTTTGCCCCATACGCCCAACGTCAAGTTGACCTTGCTCGCGAAGTTGTAGAGTCGACATCAGACGACGTTTATGTGATGCCGACTTCGGTAGCCCAGCAGCGTTTCTGGTTACTTGATCAACTGGAGCCGGGTAATACGGCACTTAACATGCCGCTTGCCTTGTCGCTAACCGGCAAGGTTAATGTTGACGAGCTCGAACGAGCCCTGAACGAGGTCGTTTCACGGCATGAAGTGTTGCGAACTACGTTCTCCAGGAACAACGGGAAACCTGTTCAGGTTATCGCAGCAAAACAAACATTGCCTTTGGAGTTTGTAGACCTGAGTGGCCATATAGATAAGGAGAGCGAGTCAGAGCGGATCCGGGTTGAAGAGGCGCACCACACATTGGACCTTCTGCGAGGGCCGTTATTCAAAGCGAGGCTTATTAGACTTGAAGCCGAAGATCACATTCTTCTGCTTACACTACATCACATTATTTGCGATGGATGGTCGAACGGAGTGTTGGTACGTGAGGTCGGTGAAATTTACGACGCGTACTCGCAGGGCCGTCCTTCGCCTCACGAGGAGCTACCGATTCAATACGCTGATTTCGCTGCTTGGCAGCAAGAATGGCTGAAGAGCGACGGGTTTGAGGATCAACTAGCGTACTGGAAACAACAACTCGGAAACGAGATACCCACTCTCGATATCCCAACTGATTTTCCGCGAAGTAAAAACCGAGCATCATTCGGTGATATTGAGTCGTTGCTGCTGCCGCAGCCATTGACCCGAGCGATCAGAACCCTAAGCCAACGCGAAGACGCTACGCCATTCATGATATTTCTGACTGCGTTCAATGTCTTGCTTCACAGATATAGCGGTCAGGACAATATTATAGTCGGTTCACCTACCGCCAACAGGCAGCGAAGTGAGACGGAAGGTTTGATAGGAACCTTCGCCAACACTCTATTGCTGAGAACCGATGCGTCAGGCGAACCGACATTTATCGAACTGTTGCGCCGTGTAAAGGACGCTTCGCTTGGTGCGTTCAGCAATCAGACGCTGCCCTTTG
>JBDTSA010000125.1:0-6210 GCA_039931335.1 Acidobacteriota bacterium | reverse complement strand
CGAAGTAGCGGGCGGGCTTTATCAAGTTAGTACGCCGGGTGTTCGGGAGCCCTGATCGGGGGCTAGTACCGTAACTCCTCACGGTGAAATCGAACTAAGCTTGCTTGACTAAAACGGCCTTTACTCTAGAGGCCGTCCTTTTTTTGCCGGTGGCTCTGGCAGCTACTCACGTAATCCCCGCGAAAAAACTCACGTGGAACGCGGACGTGTCCAGACTATGCCTTCTCGACGCGGACGGCGACGATCTTGTACTCAGGCGCGTCGACATATCCGTCACGATTCGCCGAAGTGATGCGATTCAGAAAAATCTCGGGCGTGTGAAAAGTGGCAAAGAGCTCACTCTCTCTGACTTTGGTACTGAGTCGCAGAGGTAGAATCGCTTCGCCATAGCGGCTCGTGAGACGCACGGGTTCGTCGTCATTCAGAACGAGAGTTTTGGCATCCTCAGGATTCATCAACAGCAGATCCGTCGGACGCAGTTCCGAATTCGGAGTGCGGGCGGTCATTGTCCCCGCGTTGAATTGATACAGGGATCGTCCCGTACTAAGGAGAAACGGAAACTGCTCGGTCGTTATCTCCGCCGTCGGTTTATATTTTATCCTGCGAAGCGCGGCTTGTTTGTTGTTTCCGAATTCATCCGTATGCAAGGTTTTCGTTCCCGGATCCTCTTCACTTGAACACGGCCACTGCAGCCCTTGTTGCTCGATCCGCTCGTAGCTGATCCCTTGGGCGGCCTTCCAAACTGCGCGGACCTCGTCCCAAATCTTCTCTGCCGAGTGATAAGCGAAAAACTCGCCCTTACCCATCTTGCTTGCGAGATCGCGGATTATCTCCCAGTCGGGCTTTGAGTTTCCGCGTGGGTCGATCACTTTTCGCACACGCTGAATGCGCCTTTCAGCATTCATGAATGTACCGTCTTTCTCGAACGACGAAGTAGCAGGAAAAAATACGTGTCCGAATTCGCGGGCCGTCTCGTTCATGAACATGTCCTGGATGATGATGAGATCGAGCGAACGCATGGCTCGCTCCGTTTCGTTCGCGTTCGGATTGGTTAGAAAGACGTCGTAGCCGATCGTCCACAGGGCTTTCAATTTTCCGTCGTGCGCCGCGTCAATCATCTCAATCAGGTTTAGTCCTTTGTTCGTCGGAACTGCCGCGTTCCAAACGGATTCAAAATGGGTACGTGCGTCGACGATCGGAACCGAGCCGGTCAGGACGGCGGGATCGCACCCCATCACTGCGGCTCCCTGAACGTTGTTTTGCCCGCGCAGCGGATTTATACCTGTCCCGCGCTTTCCAATATTCCCGGTAAGTAGCGCGAGATTGATGAGGCACATCACGCCGTCTGTGCCCTGCACGTGCTCCGTTAGCCCGAGTCCGTGAAAACACATCGCAGGTTTCTCGGTCGCGTAGAGCCGTGCCGCCCGGCGGATGAGTTGAGCATCGATGCCGCATCGCTCGGCGACGGATTCCGGCGAATACTCGCCGATAAACGCACGTAGCTCCTCAAATTCCAAAACGCGATTTTCAATAAACGTGCGATCAAACAACTCTTCTTCGATGATCGTATGCGCTATAGCATTCAACAGCAGTACGTTCGTCCCGGGCCGGAGCTGAAGATGAATGTCGGCATACTTCACTAGTTCGATTCGACGCGGGTCGATAAGGATAAGTTTCGCGCCGTTTCTAAGAACGGCTTGCTTGATCCGCTCACCGACGATCGGGTGATTCTCGGTCGGATTTGCACCGCAGATGAGAAAGGTCCTTGCGAGTTCTATCTCGTCGAAAGAATTCGTCGCCGCACCCGTTCCGAGCATCATCTTCATCGCCGCGGCCGACGGAGCATGACAAACGCGCGCGCAGCAATCGACATTGTTAGTTCCGATTACGACGCGGGCGAATTTCTGCGCGAGATAGTTGTCCTCGTTCGTCGCACGTGACGAGCCAAGCACGCCGATGCTGTCCTTTCCGTTTTGCTCGATGATCTTCGCCAGCTGATCGGCCGTGAAAGCGATCGCTTCGTCCCATGAAACCTTCTGCCACTTACCGTTGCGGCGGATCATCGGTTCGGTCACTCGATCGGCGGCATCGACAAACCCGAACGCGTAGCGCCCTTTGACGCAAAGATGGCCCCGACCGACCGGAGCTTCGAGGACCGGCTCGATCTGAACGAGCTTAGCTTTACGAATTCCGACATTCATTTCGCAGCCGGTCCCGCAATACGGGCAGACCGTCTTTGTCCAAGATGTCGGCGCGCCAAGCGCGAGCATTGACTTATCTTCAAGCGCTCCAGTCGGACACGTATCGACACACGCTCCACAACTGACGCACGAGCTATCATTCAATGTCGTCCCTGAATCCGGAAGTATGAGCGTCTCATCGCCGCGACCCATGATCTGCCAGACGAACTGGCCCTGCACTTCTTCGCATATCCGCACGCAGCGGTAACAATCGATGCACTGCGACATGTCGACATGTATGTACGGGTGCGAATCGTCTACAAGATCGATTATTTGTTCGCCCTCAAAATCATCTGCCGTCAGTCCGTGATCGCGGGCAAGTTGATGAAAAGGTTTGTCGGGAAATTCAATGAAGGATCGAGCAGGATATTTCCGCCCGAGCATTCGCAAGTTCATTCGCCGGGCTTTCTGAAGTTCCGCGGTGTGAGTTTCGATCTCCATCCCCGGTTTCAGTTCGGTCATACACGAGGCGACGGAATGCGGCAGTCCTTTGATTTCAACCACGCACAAACGGCAGGCACCGCACGGCTTCAACCGCGGGTCGCTGCACAGCGCCGGGATGTTTATACCAACAGCACGAGCTGCCTCTAACACGCTCGTGCCGGAGAACGACGAAATGTTCTTGCTGTTGATGCGGGCGCTGATCATCGATTCGTCGCCGCGAATTCTGAGCTCTTCTTCAGATCGGGATTTTTCTTCCATGGGGAATTGCCAGACGTTTACTCGATTCCCAATGTCGGCGGGGCAAAGTCCCCGCGTTAAGACATGTCAGAAGTGCGAGGGAGATTATCGTCATCATGAATCTCATCAAGGTGCTCACCGCTCACCTCCTTCGTCCCCAAATCGGATTTCATCCTACACCGCGTCGATCACTCGGTAGTTTTTCATTGACCGCCCCGGCGGTCTTGCTCGAGTTGTCACTACCTACGGCAGGCGAGTCCACTGATTCTAATCGCTTCGTCACCGCCAATAACCATCGCTTTCACGTCGGTCGCCAAGCCGCACTTCAGCCGACTGCGGCGACGATCATCTCGACCTCCTCGTATCCGACAAGAATCCCCATCGGTTCGATAAACGTGATAAGGGTTTTTGTGCCATCGTCTTCTTCGATGTCGATGACATCGCCGTGGCTCTCATCAGCTTTGAGAAAGGCAACCCGCGTCGGGTTCAAAATGTTGTGCGTCTGATGAAAATCCGTGTTCTCGCCGACAGACATGTCGACCGATGTTCGATCGCCGTTCGTCTCGACCGTAATTCCGTTGAGCGGCAATCCATCGGTCAAGACCTGATCGCCCATCTCGCTATTCATTACCTCGATCTTTGTGATCCATTCGAATCGTCGCCTCCCGAGTGCATCGAAGAAACCCGGCCAATCTTGTTTTTTAATTTCGAAGTTCATTTTCTCCTCCATGGAAATATTCCGCGGATACTATCCAATATCTATCGACTTTGCCGAGTTCGCGGCGCGCCTTGCCGAGTCTTCTACGATCGCACCGATCCTACCGGCGTCAGTTCGAAACTCGGATTTGAGCGCCGATGCTCCGGCCGCGACGATGTCCGCAACCTCGCTCCCGGTTTCTTTCGCTGCGTAGAAATACTTTGCGCCCGTTTCCTTTAACTGATGTGCAGCGGACAACGTTTCTTCGTAGCCTGTTTCGGCCATGTCCGCAATGTCGCTCCGCAGCTCACGTCCGCTCTTCGGAGCAAATAGCAGAGCGAGGGCCGCTCCGATCCCACCGCCGATCAAAAAAAACATAAGTTTCTCGCCGATGTTCTGTGAAAAGCTCACACATTCTGTTTCGCGATTGTTGTAGTCGTTATTCCCCATCATGTCCCTCTCCTTTCCTAGTCGCGGTCACTGATATGACGTAACGGCGCTCATTCGTCGTCCTGTCAGATCTCTGACCCGCTAATTGCATGGCAAGGTTTGTTCCCGACCGGGCGACAATCTGACCCGGTGTTGATTTCAGCATTTACCGACTTATCAAGCCCGGCTTTAAGAACAGCTCCATCCGGAGGCTTCCGAAACCGCGTGAAATAACGAGGCTGTGTGAAAAATCTCACAGTTTTGGCGCTTGACGGACATGGGATTCAGTGGCCCGATACCGCCGACAGTTTATGGACCGAGCATTAAATATTACGGAATCAGTAAATAGCGCGCATTCCGAATCTGCAGACTCCGTTCTGTTGTGGCTCGCTGTCGACCCCCGGTTCGGATTGACCGAGGAGCAGGCTGAAATACGACTCGGTGCTTTAGGTCCTAACGCCCTTGAAACTCAGATCAGCAGATCTGCGTGGCGGGCATTCGCTGCACAGTTTTCGAGTATCGTTATCTGGCTGCTTGCGGCGGCGGCGCTCGTATCCGCGCTGACAGGCTCACCGCTTGAGGCGATCGCCATCGTCATCGTACTTATACTCAACGCCGTGATCGGTTTCGCCATCGAGTGGCAGTCAGGCCGGGCTCTTGAAACTCTGCGACGTGCGTCTCGTTCGACCGCCCGGGTACGGCGCAACGGTCGCGAGCATACTATCGACGCCGCCAATCTGGTCCGAGGCGATATCTTTCTGCTAACGGCCGGCGATCATGTTCCCGCCGACTCGCGTTTGATCGATTCGGTAAATCTGCGAACCGACGAATCGACGTTGACTGGCGAAAGCGTCCCAGTCGAAAAATCTGCCGCCGCGGTCGAGAAGTCGACACCATTAGCTGAGCGCACCTCAATGGTATTCCTCGGTACCAATGTCGTCGCCGGACATGCGCTCGCCGTCGTAACAGGAACCGGTAAAGACACCGAGATCGGCCGAGTCGGCCAACTTCTCGAAGGGACATCTCGCCAGCAGACCCCGCTCGAAACGCGACTTGGCGATCTGGGCAAGCGGCTTGTCTATCTGGTACTGGGAATCTGCCTGGTCGTGCTGGCCGCGGGGTTCATCCGCGGTGACGATCCGTGGCTCGTCACTAAGATCTCGATCAGCCTTGCAGTAGCCGCTGTTCCCGAGGGACTTCCGGCGGTCACCACGCTGATACTCGCCTTGGGTGTTCTCCGGATGGCGAAGGCATCGGCGATCGTGCGACATCTCGCCGCGGTCGAAACGCTTGGCAGCACGACCGTGATCTGCACCGACAAGACCGGCACATTGACGGAGAATCAGATGAAGGTCCGACAGGTCTTTATCCCCAATGGCCGGTTGATCGAACTCCCCGTCGACGAGAAAAACGATCGCGACGACGCCGTCGTGGAACGATTGTTACGAGTTGCCGTTCTTTGTAATCAGGCGACATTCCATCCCATCGAAAAAGAATCCTTCGGGGACCCCACCGAAACCGCCCTTCTCGTAATGGCGCATGAATTCGGAGTTGATGTCGCCGAGGAGCGTGCACGCAATCAAAAGATTTCCGACGTTCCGTTCGAAGCCGTCACCAAACGAATGATCGCCGTCTTTGACGCCGGAAATGCGGAACACCGGGCACTAATGAAGGGTGCACCGTCGGTCGTCTTGGACGCGTGCCAGAATTACTCCACGGGAGCAACTAGAACTGACGAATCGCTGGACACTGAGTCACGGAATCGCTTCTATCAGATCAACGAGACGATGGCGGGAATTGGTTTGCGTGTTCTCGCCTTCGCAGATAAGACATACGAAAGCAGCTCAACGGGCGAGACTGGAACCGGCTACACGTTCCTCGGTTTCGTCGGTATGAGCGATCCTCCGCGGCGTGAGGTTCCAGCGGCGATTCGCGGTGCCAAAGACGCCGGCATCCGCGTCGTCATGCTCACCGGCGACCAACTGCTCACGGCCCAGGCGATCGCTCGTGAGCTGCACCTCAGTGAGGATAATGATGTTTTCGCACTCCATTCGCGCGATCTGATCGATGCCGACAGCGAGCAACTCGCGGAGTTTGCGAGCCGCGCTCACGTCTTTGCCCGTGTCACGCCCGAAGACAAACTGCGGATCGTCCGAGCCCTAC
>JBDTSA010000124.1:0-6224 GCA_039931335.1 Acidobacteriota bacterium | reverse complement strand
GCGACGACGCCGTGCGGCTCTTTTATGGTGTAAGCGAAATTCGCCGGGAGCTCGGATTGGATAGTCTCGCCATTCATCCGTCGCGATTCGCCGGCACAGAATTCGACGACGTTTATCGCCCGCTGCGTCTCACCGCGCGCTTCCGAGATCGTCTTCCCTTCTTCGCGCGTTATCGCCTGGGAGAGCTCTTCTTTCCGCTCTTCCATCAAACGTGCCGCCCTTGCAACGATCCTTCCGCGAGCCGGTGCGGGCGTATGCTTCCACTGACGAAATGCGTTGTAAGCGGCTTCCATTGCGGTCCTTGCTTCGTCCCGCGAAGCAAGCTCGATAGTCCCGATCACATCGTCAATATTTGCCGGATTGATATTCGGCGCCGTACGGCCCGATGCCGAATCGATCCACTTGCCGTCGATAAAACTCTTGAACACTCTCATCATGAATGATTACCGCTTTTTGTCGGGGACTTCAGACTCCACTTTGACATCGTCCTTTCCGGGCAGCGAGAGTTTCCAATCGGCACCTTCTTTTACGAAATCCATGGTCTTCCACTTCCCGTCTTCATCGAGATACTCGATCGTCGCCCGGTCACCGGAAATCTTCTCGTTGCGGGTCTCTGCGGTCTTCGCCTGCGGCCGGTCGAACATTGTCGCGATTTCTTCTTCGAGCGTCTTCTTCTCTTCTTTCCCGATCATCGTCAGGAATTCGATGACATCCTTCGACATGATCTTCTTCATGCCGGCGACATCTTTCTTGTCGCGGATCGCGTACGCCGTGCGATATGCGTCCGCCGGCGTCGCCAACGATCCGGTGGCTGCGACTTCGACTGCCGGCGTCGGAGCATCGGCCGCTTTATTAACATTCGTCGGAGCGACGTTCTGGTTTGTATTGGTGTTCGCGATATTCATATTAGCCGGGCCGCCACAACCGTATGACCCAGCGGCCATACCGGCTATCAAAACTGAGTAAAGTAATTTCACGCGCATCTCCTCTAAGACTCTCAAATCATTGAACCGAAACTCGATAAATGTATCACTAACGACAGTCGAACGCATTCATGGATAAGGATAATTCATCGTATTATAAACCGATGCCCGAACCAATAAATGTTCGAGACCTGTTAGAGCAGCGCGTCGCCGCGAGTCCGGCGAAGACCTTTCTTTTTTCGGAAGCTGACGGTCGTGAGTGGACATACGCCGAATTCGATTCGGCGGTTAATCGAACAGCGAACATGCTGCTCGCGAATGGAATTTCGAAGGGCGACGTCCTAAGTCTTCTGATGCCGAATTCCGCCGAATACATCATCGCGTACTTTGCATGCTGGAAGATCGGAGCGCTTGCTGGGCCGGTAAACTCGCTTTTGAAACGAGAAGAGATCGAGTGGGTGGTCGAAAATTCGGAAGCGAAACTGATGCTGGCGGGGAGCGAGTTCGAGTCGTTGATAGAAGGTTTCTGTCGGCAGATCATTTTCGACAACGTCTCGATCGCCGATGAGTTCCCCGACGAGCTCGTTCTATTCGATGTCAACTCAGACGATGACGCGATAATCATCTACACATCCGGCACGACAGGAAAACCAAAAGGCTGCCTGCTTACGCACTGCAACCTGATCGCGAACGCCCGGCAGATAGCTGAGTGGATGAGCTTCACCGAAGATGACCGGCTGTTAACCATCATGCCGCTGTTTCACATGAACGCCGTCTCGGTCACAACAATGACCGCGCTCTACGCCGGCGGCTCGACCGTTGTCTCGCCGAAATTCTCCGCGTCGCGATTTTGGGACATTGTCGAGAAGTATCGGATCACATCGTTCGGCTCGGTTGCGACGATGCTGTCGATGCTCTTGAGCAATCAGCAATCAGCAATCAGCAATCAGGCAGAGAATCCAAAATCTAAAATCCAAAATCCAAAATGCGAAACGCTTCGTTTCGCAATGTGCGGCTCGGCTCCCGTGCCGGCAGAGATACTAAAGAAGTTCGAAGAAACTTTCGGCTGTCTGGTCATCGAAGGTTACGGACTATCCGAATCCACTTGCCGTTCGACATTCAATCCGCCGAGCGAAGATCGTCGCCCGGGCTCGTGCGGGAAACCCATCGGAAACGAGATGAAAGTATTCGACGAGAACGACAACGAGCTTCCTGACAACGAACTCGGCGAGATCGTGCTTCGTGGTCCGAACATTCTAAAGGGATATTTTAAGAATCCGGAGGCGACCGCGAAAGCGTTTGCGAACGGATGGTTTCACACCGGCGACATCGGCTATCGCAATGCGGATGGGTTTTTTTATATCGCGGATCGCAAATCCGACATGATCATCCGCGGCGGAGAGAACATCTATCCGCGCGAGATCGATGATCTGCTTTACCGGCATCCCGCGATCGCACACGCGGCCGTGATCGGAGTTCCCGATGAATTATACGGCGAGGAGGTCGCGGCGTTTGTCGTACTGAAAGACGGCGTTAAAGTCACGGAAGAAACCTTGATCGGATTTTGCCGCGAGCATCTGGCGGACTACAAATGTCCGAAGACGATCCGTTTCGTCGACGACATTCCAAAAGGCCCCACGGGCAAACTGCTCAAACGTGAACTCGCGAAAATCGCGGTTGAATGAGCGATCTACCGGCGGGACCTTTCGACCTCAGGTCGACGGATCAATTTCCAAATCTCAGATAGACAGTAAAAATATGTCCGTTGTGGCTTGAATACCGCGAATCAAGCAACAGAAACTTGCGCCCGTCGATTTCAGGCGCGAGCCGGTCGATCGGGTACGGGCTCAGATTGTTCAATTGCCAATCGTCGAGCTTGAACGGCTCGTATAGATATCTGATACCGAGAGCCACATTCTGTGCCAGCTGGTAGTTAGAATCAATACTGAATTCTTGCATCCGGTATTCAGCTTCGGGAAAGGGATATGCCGTTGCGTTCAAGATCGCCGACGGCGCTGGAGCCGACACATTCGCGGTCGTGATCAGGTCGCGTCCAAGGTTGTAATTGTAATTTACATCGAGAAACCACTTTGCGCGATACAGGTATGTGGTCAATCCGATACCGAAATTATCGTTGACATTCCGGTCGGCCCTGATCCATTCATTCCTTATGTCGAATGGCACCCCAGTCTTCGCGACCGACCGGAGCGACGTGTTGTAATGCTCACGCGAGTAATTGGCGTAGACCGTCAAATTGTCCTGCGGGTTGTAGAGCATTTCGATCGAGCCCCGTCGTTCGATGTAACTCGATAAGCCGTAAAAATTTTCATCGTAGTCATCGGCCACATAAAGAAAGTCGCCCGCGAGACCCAGTTTCGGCATCGCCGCCCATTGCCACCGCAGTCGAACGTCGTTGCGGACCCGCTTTGCCTGGTCAAACATCCTCAGGAGCTGATTTTCCAGCGGGCCGGGAAAATACGCGTCCGGTTTTCGATTCTGGTAACGGTAGTCGATATCGGCCTTCACTTTGTTCGTAGGTTTAAATGTGAATGCCGTAAGGAACTTATATTCGTTGCTCTTTTCAACTTGGCGGTTCGTACGATCCCACCCTTCCCACTCGAACTCGCCTCGCCATTTGAAGTAATCCGTAACTTCCCAGATGGCTTCCCCGCCGGCTTTCTGTCGTGTATAGGACGCGGGCTCGTTTTCGATCAACCGGGTGCCAAAGCTGCCGACGATCGAGGTACGCCAAAAGCCTTCAAGGAACGCCGCGTAGCCCGGAAAAAGAATTTGCCTGGTCTTGTTTTCTTCGCGGTAAACACGATAGCGGGCGTTAAAAATGAAATTCTTCCATGGCCGCGTCGTAAAGAGCTGGTCGACGGTCAGGCTCTCGATCTCACCGTCGAGGCTCGGTTCCGGCAGATTCGCGGGGTTGGTGACATCGAACGGAGCGGCCGTTTGGGTATTGAGGGTATACGGCAGGAACTGCTGGTCTTGCGTCCAACGCTCCCAGCCGAAGGCACCCGCCCAGCGCGAATCGTAAGGGAGATTCAGAAAGGCAGTGATTATAATGCCGTCGGACTGGTTATCCGGCATCGCGCTGTGCAACCCGCGCGCAAAGGCCATCCGATTGAAAGCACCGCCGGTACCGGTCGTCGGCTGGTCCACCAGGCGGAACGGGTTGTCGTATATGTACGAGTCGATATTGTTGCGGAAGTTCGAGTGAGTATAGTCGAAATTCACGCCCCAGTTCCTCGTGACGTAGCTCGTCCCGAACGTTAAGTTAGTCGTTCGTTGATCGATCTGCGCGGGAAGCTCGATAGCGTGAGCCCGAAATGTGTCGCCCATCGCCGTTCCTATCCGTTCATACGAACCGGTGCCGAGCGGCCGCTCACCGAACCTTTTGGTATCAAACAAGCGAAAACGCAGCGACCAGTTCGAGTTTACGTTGTATCGCTGTTCGAACATTATGCTTTGTCTCTGTGACCTGACATCGAATCGCGGGGCAATCGCGACATAACCTTGCACGGCCGCGATCAAGGCGGGATTTGGGACGGTCGTTCCCGCCATCGGAGGATCGAGCGTTTGGAGGTTCAGCTGAATGCTGTCCGGGACGGAGTAGATTCCCGGAGAGGTCGCGGTCAACAGCGAGGTTGCTCCGCGGGAATAGAGATGGGGTTGCGAATCCCATTTACCGATCGTGCGAAACCGTCCAAACTTACGGCCTTCAAGAAAATATTGCTGATCCCGCTCCGATACGTTTCGAGAGGCAAAGCTGAAGAGGTAAGGCGATGTGCCCGGGTTGTATTGGAAGGATCCGCGCCGTAGCAGAAAGCCATTACGGATGCTTTTATACTCTTCAAACTTCGACGGCCTTTCGCCGTCGGCATCCCGGAACTGGCCGCCCACTTCAAAAACCCATCTGAGATCCTTTGGCGCCTCGGTCACTGGCTCCGTGCGACTGAGCGCGTCTTTCTTAGCGGGCGTTGGGGAGGGCGACTGTGCCCCAGCGAATGTACTGAAAAGGGTGAGCGATAATATTAAAAGTCCGCAGTGGAGACAATTATTACAGTAGCGTTGAATGTATAACATGGCGTTCTCCTGTCTCAGCGTTAACGCATTAAATTGATGCCAGACGGATGATTTGAACCGTGCACTTGCGAGTGACAGTTCACGCACGATCGATTCATGTTGAATGCCGAATTTGGCCGACCAGGCACTGTCTGGTGGCGTCCCTGAATATGGCATTGCTGGCAGAGCATCGGCGCTCGTTGCTTGAGAAGGCTGACGTTGTTCGATCCGTGCGGTTTGTGACAGTTGGCGCAACTTTCACGGACCGGCGCGTGATCGTACAGGAAAGGTCCTCGCATCTCGGCGTGACAGGTGTAACAGGTTTCGTTGATCGTCGGCGTTCGCATCATCTTGTCGCCGATCGAACCGTGCGGTTCGTGACAAGTCGAACATGTCATCCGCTGTTCGCGATCCTCGTTCCGGAAAAGATGGGTGGAGCGCTGGTACATGCTCTTTCTAACTTCGCTATGGCAAGAAAGGCAGGTAGCCGTTTCGCTGGCAAAGCGCAGGAGCTTTGACTCTGCCTGCATCGGAGCGAGGCCTAATTTGAGAAGACCTCCTCCTTCCGAGCCCTGGTTGCCGCCGGCGTGATGTGGGGAGTGACAGTTGACACAGGTCAACCCGGCCGATTCATGTCGGCTGCCCTTCCATTGCGCGTGCTCGTTCACTTGCGAGTGGCATGATTGACATGATTCAACAGATTCCTTCTGCGGCAGCTTGCCCGGATTCTTTATTTTCGTGGGATCACCGCCACTGTTTATGTGCTCGGTTGGATTACCGTGACAGGCCGTACACGTCGCCGACGAAGCAAACTCACCGGCATTTTTCGCTCCGGTTTTCCACTTGTCAGGGGATTTTCCGTGCGGCGTCCTGGCGAAATCAGCTACTACTTTCTCATGGCACGTCGCACACGCATTATCGTCGTCAGTTTGAAATAAACCGGCCGGCGCTTGAACGGCAAAGATCGAATCGTCGATGCTTGCGGACGCAATATTCTCTCCCGAATAGAGTACAAGTAACAGTGCCGATACCAGCGCGACGGCTAGAACAAGGACCTTTGTCTTCCTCTTATTTTTAACTTCACTCATGATGACCTCTTATTAGGGAAGGAGTTTATCTACACTGATTAGGAACCTGGAAAAAGCTTTCGTAAGTGATGCGCATCACAAAGGATAAATATCTCAGGAGTCTAAGGTTGGCAGTCCAAAAGTGCCTGTACTTTTGCACGCG
>JBDTSA010000123.1:0-6238 GCA_039931335.1 Acidobacteriota bacterium | reverse complement strand
CGTCGTGGATAGAGCGTCGATCGTTCGTGCGAGAGTGTTTTCTTGAGCAAGCTCTCCCGCACCCAATGCCAAAACTCGGCTTGGGTGGTCCAGTCCTCTTGCCGTCGTGCACATTATTAAGCGTACTTCTTCTTCTTTTTCCTGGGCTCTTTCCGCCGTTTTTTTTCTGTCTCTTTTTCTTCTAACATGCAAACACTTCTTCGCTCCTATGTCCGTAAACGTCGGACATAAAAACCCCGCGGGGAAGCCTGAAACTAGGTAGTCTAAGTTTTCCGTGCCGTCAGCGCCGCCGTAACCCGTCTAAGTATTTCAAGTAATCATTTCGATAATGTGCAAATCGTCTTACTCCCGGTATCCGCGTTCATATCACGCGATCAAGGCATTAACCGACGTGTGACTTCCATTCTTGCGATTGGAGTCTTAGTGGCGAACCACCCACCCGTCACGACGACCTAATTACGCTGGGAGAGGTGTTCGCAACAAACTCGGAATAGAACCCTAGTTCCGGATTTTCCTACGCCCAAGTCCGCGGGACAGAAAGACTTCCGTGGCAACCCGTGCAATACAGTTTACCGACGAGTTTCTTAACCTACCCGATTGTCAGGCCGACCGGGTGCGACAGGGACAAAACGCCCCGCCACACAATACGACAGGATTAGCTGCCGATTCAGACCGGATTAAGTAATTTGCGAGATAGGGCGACTGTCTTGTTGTGTAGAGAAGCTTAACAATTCCTTGTGCCTGAATCATCCGACATACCGATAACTTTGCGATAGGCAAAATGTAGTACACCCTTCACCGACTCCTTCAATATTTGTCTAGGTTTCGTTTCCGAGCTTTGAGGTAGGAATTTTCAAACGTCGGACGTTTGTTGAGTAGGGTAGGGAGGTGTTGAAATTAGCGGAATTATGCATTGGCTCAAATAGACCCCCCCCCAGGGCCGACTCGGACCGCTTTAACGGACGATATATTTATGAGTAAGCATTCCTCCAAGCCGCGAAAAGAGCAATTCGCGTGTTTGTAGTCGCAGCCTGCCAACTGGTTCGACATGCATTAAGAGTTCTGATAGCCAGCAATCGAGACATTCGGTGATTGGCATATCTCCTTTCCCTCTGATTGAAGTGACATTTTGAACTCCGATGTTGCCGTCTTGTACTGTTCACCCGGTGACCGGATGGACGTTGTATCGGATATTCTGGAGCTGGGCACCGGGACTAAGGCTTGTCGCGGTCATCGAACGGAATGATTTGGATTCCCATGCTGAAGCTATCAAGCTGGTTGCGGTCGGTATCGTCCACACGGTACAGAACCCCAAAAACTCGCTCACCGAGACGGACTGATAGAACTTTCCCCACAGCGTCAGATGTTTCTACGTTTTTCGAGCCAGACCCACGATCGCTTCCGCTAGTTCTTCGATATCCACCGGTTTGGGGATGTGCATCTGAAATCCAGCGGAGAGAGCCTGTTCGCTGTCTTCGTCGCGTGCCATTGCGGTGAGCGCGATCGCCGGGATGTCGGCACCCTGCTCAGGTTTGAGAGCGCGCAACTTTTTGATCAGGGAGTAGCCGTCCTCGCCGGGCATGTTGATGTCTGCGAGAAGAAGGTCGGGAATCCATTCGCGCAGCGATTTCAGCGCATCGGCGACCGATGAAGACGTCCGTACCTCGGCCCCCGACATCTCGAGTGAGAATCGCAGCAGGTTGCACGCGTCGTTGTCGTCGTCGACGATCGAAATACGCAGGCCATCAAGCTGCCGGCTGATCGGTTTAGTGTGCCGGTGGCCGTTGGAAGATTTTTGCGGCGCCTGTCCATCGCTGACGACAGCCAACGTGATCGGCAATGTGATCGAAAAGACCGAGCCTTTTCCGGGGCCATCGCTCTTCACAGAAACCTGCCCGCCATGGAGCTCCGTAAGATGCCGCACGATCGCTAGCCCGAGCCCGAGCCCGTGATGCGTCCTCGTACTGGAACTGTCTTCCTGACGAAACCGATCGAAGACCAACGGCAGAAACTCCGGCGGTATGCCGTGACCGGTATCGCTGACGGTGATGCAAATGTTGTTGTCGACGCGCTCGTAAGCAACTTCGACACGGCCATGGTCCGGAGTAAACTTCACGGCGTTGGTCAATAAATTCCAGACCATCTGCTGAAGTCGTTGGCTGTCACATGTGATGGTCTCGATATCAGTTCCGAATCGGGTTTCAATTGAGATCGACTTTGCCTCGGCTGCCGGTCGAACGACATCGATCGTCGCCTGAATCGTCGGGACGACGGCGGTAGGCGAGAGATTCAAATGCAAGTTGCCGGTGATCAAACGCGACGTGTCGAGTAGATCGTCTATCAACTGCGATTGCGAACGCGCATTGCGATAGATCGTTTCGAGCGCGGTCTTCCGTTCTGCATCGTCGAGCTTTCCGGTATTCAATATCTGTCCCCATCCGAGGATCGAATTCAGCGGCGTGCGCAACTCATGTGAAACGGTCGCCAGAAACTCGTCTTTCAAACGGCTCGCTTTTTCCGCTTGCTGTCGCAACGCTTTCTCGCGAACGAGCAGTGCCTCGCGCTCCGCCTCGATCCGTTTGCGCTCGACGAACTGGCCGATCTCACTGCCTATCGCTTCGAGCATGTTCATCAGGCTCGCGTCGTTCAAAATGGGACGCCGTGTAAAAAACTCGATAACGCCATAAAACTCATCGGCGATCTTGATAGGAAATCCGATTGCGTGATTAAGGCCTGCCGCCCGAGCATACTTTGCACGAGGAAATTTGCTCCCCTGGAAAGTTTCTGCCAGCGAAACCGGTGCGTTCATTTCCCAAACATGCCCGGGCAATCCGGAGCCGCGTGCGAAGTTTTGCGCGAGGCTCGCCTGCCTCAGGCTGTACAAAGCCTGTGTCGTCTCGGCCATTTCGATAAACCTGCACGTGAGTTCTGCTCCGCCGTGATCCAACAGCCACAGTGCGCTAATACCAGCCTCCATGTGCTCGCAAAAAGCGCGAAGAATGTCGGGGGCGGCGGTCTCGAGGCTGTCGGCGTATGCGACGGTTCGTGTGATCGAGTGCTCGGTAGCAAGACGCGACTCTGATTCCTTACGTACTCCGAGCTGAGTCTCAAGTTTTTCGTTCGCGGCCTCAAGCTCGGTGGTCCGCGCCTGGACACGTGCTTCGAGATCGAAGTTCGAACGGTCGAGGGCGACGTTCGCATGCTCAAGCAACCGCGCCTGGCGTTTGATCTCCTGATTCTGGCGAAACAGTTTCGTGAAGAACAATACTTTCGATTTCAAGATCTCGGGCTGGAAAGGCTTGGTCAGGTAATCAACCGCACCGAGTGAGTAGCCCTTGAAGACATATTGATCGTCGACGCTCGTTGCGGAGACAAAAATGATCGGTGTGTGCTGAGTTCGTTCGCGCTCACGGATGAGCTCGGCGAATTCAAAACCGCTCAAGCCCGGCATTTGAACATCGAGCAGGACCAGCGCGACGTCCTGCGTCAGCAGAAACTTGAGCGCCTCACGGGCCGAAGCCGCACAAACAAGGTTCTGGTTAAGATCCGCGAGGATCGTCGTCATTACCAAAAGATTGTCGGCCCTGTCGTCTACGAGCAGCACGTTGACGGGAGCCTGGTCCGACGTTTTATCCGATATTTCCAACATTTACGTACCCCATTGTTCTTCCCTGTCCGACTTCTCCAACCGCAGAAAGCGCAGATGACGCTGATAAGGAAAGATCACTTTTCGAATCTGCTTTTATCTGTTTTTATCCGCGTAATCTGCGGTTAATTGCTGCCACACTCGCAAACCTTAGTTATCAAGCCAGATTCGAAGCAGCGACAATAGCTGCTCGGTCTCAACCGGCTTCGTTATGTAATCCGAGGCGCCGGCTTCGATACATTTCTGCCGGTCGCCCTTCATCGCCTTAGCGGTCACGGCGATGATCGGCACAGACTTGAATTTTCCGATCTGGCGTATGGCCTGCATCGCCTCGAAGCCATCCATGCCGGGCATCATGATATCCATCAGCACGCCATCGATCCCCGGTGTCTTCTGAAGCATGTCAATGCCGTCCCTACCGTTCTCGGCGTAGACGACCTCCATCCGCTGCCGCTCGAGCGCACTCGTAAGGGCGAAGATGTTTCGGATGTCGTCGTCGACGATGAGGACCTTCTTGCCTTCGAGCCGCGGATCCGTCACGTTTACATGCTTCATCATGTTCTTTTGCGAATCCGTCATGTCCGCAACATCGCGATGCAGGAACAAAGCGGTCTCGTCGATGAGACGCTCGATCGAATCCGCGTCCTTGATGATGATCGTTTCCGCGAGCTTCTTGATCCGGCTCGTTTCACGTTTCGAAAGATCCTTCCCGGTGTGGACAATGACCGGCATCTCCGGACTTCCGGATAGCTCCTTCATCTTTGCGATCAGATCGCTCCATTCAAAATCCGGAAGCATCAGATCGACGATAGCGCAATCGAACCGCTCAGATCCGAGAGCACTCAAACCTTCGTGGCCGGTACCGACCGCCGTGATCGAGAGATCCTTGCCGGCGAGCAGCTCGGTCATGCTGTTGCGGAGCGTATCGTCATCCTCAATCAGAAGAAGCTTCTTGAGCGGTTGCTCGGCAAAGCTTTTGAGCTTCCGCACACCTTCGACCAGCTTCTCTCGATTTGTCGGCTTTATTTGATACCCGAATGCACCCAGCCTGAGTACCCGCCGCATGTCTTCGATTAGGGAGATGATGTGGACGGGAATGTGCCGCGTTGACGCATCATGTTTCAGGCGATCGAGAACCGCATAACCGTGCATACCCGGCAATGTCAGGTCGAGCGTGATCGCGTCGGGCCGGTACTTACGAGCGGTCATCAACGCATCCTCGCCGTGCTGTGACACCAGACATTTGAAGCCGGTTTCGTGCGCAACATCCATTAGGATTCGCGCAAACGCGGCGTCATCCTCGATGATCAAGAGGACGCTGTCGCCGGCCTCGATTTGCGATCGGTCGTCGCTGACGATGATCTGCACACGCGACGGCGCATCCTCGTCCGCCGGCCGCGCCAGCGAAATAAGTTTTGGCTTCGGGCGGCTGTCTTCATTTACCAACCCTTCTTCCGACTTCTCTTCCTGAGGGGTCAACGAAACGGCCTCGTAACTTTCCGGCAGGTAGAAAGTGAATGTGCTTCCCTGTCCGGGACGGCTCTCGAGCGTGATCTCGCCGCCGAGGAGGCGTGCGATCTCGCGGCTGATCGAAAGGCCGAGGCCGGTGCCGCCATACTTGCGACTCGTCGTTCCGTCTTCCTGCTGAAACGCTTCGAAGATCAGCTGCTGCTTGTCCTCCGAAATCCCGATGCCGGTGTCCCTGACCCGGAACGCGATGACCGAAGACGCGCGGTTGAGACTATTGTTGTCAAAGCTCCAGCCGCTTTCCGCGACATCCACCTCGACTTTTACCTGTCCCTGCTTCGTGAATTTAAAAGCGTTCGACAAGAGGTTCTTCAGAACCTGTCGCAGACGCTTGGCATCGGTCTGCAAGCTCTGTGGCAGACGCTCGTTCAGATCGATGATGAGCTGCAGTCCCTTGTCGTTTGCGATCTGGCTGAATGTGCGTTCGGTGTCCGCTTGCAGATCGGCAAACGAAACTTCACCGATCTCGACACCCATCGTGCCGGATTCGATCTTCGAAAGATCGAGGATCTCGTTGATGAGTGCGAGCAGATCGGCACCGGACGAGTGTATCGTCTCGGCGAACTCGACCTGTTTCTCGTTTAGATTTGCCTCGGCATTATCCGAAAGCATCTTCGAGAGAATGAGCATCGAGTTGAGCGGAGTGCGAAGCTCGTGCGACATGTTCGCGAGAAACTCGGACTTGTATTTCGAGTTGAGTGCGAGCTGCTTCGCCTTGTCTTCGAGCGCCGTACGTGCGAGCTCGATCTGCCGGTTTTTCTGTTCGACCTCGCTCTTTTGTTCCGACAGCAGTTTCGCTTTTTCTTCGAGCTCCTGGTTCGTCTGCTGCAATTCTTCCTGCTGCTGTTTGAGCAGCTCCTCCGAAGTTTGCAGGGACTGCGCCTGCAGCTCGAGCCGGCGGTTGGTTTCCTGCAGCTCAGCCTGTCCGAGCTGCAGCTCCTGTGCGAGTGACTGCGATTGCTTGAGCAGTTCCTCGGTTCTCATGTTCGCCTCGATCGTGTTGATGACGATACCGATCGATTCAGTGAGCTGGTCGAGGAAGGCGAAGTGAATTTCGTTGAACGG
>JBDTSA010000122.1:0-6267 GCA_039931335.1 Acidobacteriota bacterium | reverse complement strand
TGCGTGACAGCAAGGTCACGCTTAGAATAGAGCGCTTTGATTGTTTTGCCCATCCGGTCGTTATTCATTACAAAAGACTACGCACCCAGCCACCGTCCACCTGCAAAGTCACGACCGTAATGTACGAAGCCCGCTCAGAGGCCAGAAATGCAATGGCGGCCGCAATTTCTTCCGGTCGTGCAATCCGGCGCATTGGTGCCTGAGTGGTCCAGGATGCGATGATTTCTTCTCTCGATTTTCCCAGAGCCTGGCTGCGCGCCTGGGCCAACTCTTCTTGCCTTTCCGTCAATGTGTAACCCGGCGCCACGTTGTTTACCGTAACACCGTCTGCGGCAACCTCAGTTGCAACCGTTTTCGCCCATCCCGTAAGACCTGCTCTTACCGTATTTGACAAGATCAAGCCATCAATTGGCTGTTTGGCAGAGACGGACGTGATATTGATAACGCGTCCCCATTTTTGCTGTTGCATGCCGGCGAGTACCAACTTAGCCAGGCGGATAGCTGATAACGCGTTAAGCTCAAATGCCCTGCTAAACATTTCCAGGTCCGCCTGGTCGAAATTACCGGCAGGAGGGCCGCCGGCGTTAGTAACAAGGATTCGATGCGGCCCATGCGTTCGCGGGCAAGACCGACAAAGCGCCCCATCGCCTGATCGTCGGTTACGTCTGCACCAATACCGGAAACAGTGGCGCCAGTCTCGTCATCTATCTTTTGCGCGGCTTGCATGGCGCGTTTTTCATCCCGCGAACACGGAAATACGCCGGCGCCTTCCAGCGCAAGTTCACGTGCCGCGGCGAAACCTTTTCCCTTACTTGCTGCGGCAAACAAATGCAACCCGGTCCTTCAAGCCTAAATCCATAGTCTATCCATGTGCGGTTGTCGTAAAGTCAGGCGAATCCTCGTGGCTTGTAGTTCGATCTCGTCCTCGCGATATTTAGTTACCCGTTCGTTGTTGACCTGCGTTCCTTTGTCGCGCCAATGCAGGCGTCGACGAGTTTCGCTGGATCGGTGTGTTGAAAGACTTGCGCTCCAGTCTCTTTCGAAAACTTCGCCAGGAGATAATCAGCTTCATCGGCGACCCCCCCTGTACCCTGCAGACAACCGATTACTTTCCCTTCATCGTAAGCAATCGTAAATTCATTCAGCGAGCCCATCGAGCCCGCGATGAACAATACGATGTCGCAGGTTCTCACCAGAACGACATTGCGTCCCTTCAAACCAAAGCCGGTGTAGACAATTAGATCGCAGGCGTCCAACGGGAGTCTATACTTCTCTACGTGTTCCCAGTTATTAACGGCTGGCGAAACACCCAAATGGAAAACGCCCGCATCCTGCGCAGCTTTTCCAACGACGTAAACTAATCCGGTCGTTGCTCCAGTCAGGAGTAGCAGGTCTCGGGATGCGATGGCCTGTGCCAAAGCAGTGGTTTTCTCCCCTGGAGCATCGTTCGCAGTCGCTCCTGAACTCTCGTCGGCGGACCCCATTACTCCAATTTTGATCTTCATCGACCCTCCTCAGAGACTAATGTAGGACCGGCAGTCTGGTCTGTCTTGCTTGTTTTCGATCGACCCGCTGAAGAGAAAAACATCCTGTAGGACGACCGCGAAATTCGATCGCAGATCGTGCAGGTCCCACTCGCGGACATCGATGCCGTCAAGCAGGATCGTGCCTTGCTGGACATCGTAAAAACGCATCAGCAGATTTGTCACGGTCGTCTTGCCCGACCCGGTCGCACCGACGAGGGCGATGCTCTCGCCGACATTCATCTTGAACGACACGTCTTTCAGGACCCATTCGTTTTCCTTGTAGGCGAACCAGACATTGCGGAATTCGATCTCGCCGAGCGCCTTTCCGGTCATCTTCGGCTCAGCCGGACTCTTGATATCAACCTCGAGATCTAAAAGGATAAAAATCCGGTGTGAAGCGACGATCGCTGCCTGGAGCACATTGAATTTGTCCGACAGATCGCGGATCGGTTGGAACAGCTGAAGCGAGTACTGGATGAAAGACGCAAGAAGCCCGATCTTTAATGCGGAACCTGCCGCAGAGAAACCACTCAAGTATTCGTAGCCGAATGCGGCGATCACCAAAGCGATGCCGACGGTGCCGATGAAATCGACGAGCGGATAAAAAATCGAGTAGTAATAGATCGTCTCTATATTCGCATTTCGATAGTCGTCGTTGATCTCGCGGAAACGACCCCGCGCTTTCTCTTCCGCGTTCATCAGCTGGACGGTCTGTGCACCCGAGATGTATTCCTGCAGAAAAGCGTTGAGGCGGGCATTGCGCGTACGGACCCGGTCAAAGCCGTTTCGAGCATGTTTGCGAAACCAGTTCGTGCACGCAAACAGGAGCGGAACCGTGACCAATGAGACGAGCGCCAGCTTCCAGTCGAGCCAGAACATCATCCCGATGATCGCGAAGATGATCACGAGATCGCCGAGAACATCGATCACACCCGATGTGAAGAGTTCGTTAAGGGCATCGACGTCGGAAGTGATGCGCGTAATTATCCGCCCCACGGGGTAACGGTCGTAGTAGGCTACCTCCTGACGCTGAAGCTTGGTGAAGATCTCAGTTCGGAGATCGAACATCACGCGTTGGCCGACGTGATTAAGAAGCACTTCCTGGGTGTAAGAAAATATAAATCTGAAAACGAAGACCCCGAAGAACGCGAGTGCAAACAGCCACACTCCGTCAGTTCGCTTTGGCGTGATGAAGTCGTCTACGGCGACCTTTGTAAAGTAGGGCTGCGTACTGACAAGGATGTTCGTCAGCAGTGTCAATGTCAGTGCGGCAGCGACCGTTTTCCAATACGGCTTGAGGTATCGCGCGAGACGCCGGGCAACGCGGAAGTCATAAGTTTTTCCGATCGCGTCTTCTTCGTGATATTTCTTGGCTTCTTCAGACACAATAAATCTAGATTTTAGGTTTTGAATTTCGGATTTACAAACGGCATGGGTTTTCAAGTCAGAAGATTTCACGCAAAGCCGGGACAGTTGGCATTAGAAGATTTCACGCAAAGCTCGCAAAGTACGCAAAGGAAAAGATTCTGCAAATCTGAGAAGACACGATCCAAAAACACATCGCTATCCTGTTCCTTTGCGTACTTTGCGAGCTTTTGCGTGAAATCTTTAAGTGGAATAGTTTGCTAATGTAAAATCCAAAAACTAAAATCCAAAATCGAATGAATCGTTTTATCGACGAGCGAAAGGACAACTGGCGACGCCTCGAGGATCTGCTCGGGCTGCTCCATGGGACGTCTCTTAGAGGCTTGTCGAAGATAGAAGTGCGTGAGTTTGGCGAACTGTATCGGCGGGCGGCGACGGATCTCGCGATCGCCCGGGCTGAGACCCGTGATCCGAAACTCATAAATTATCTGAACAGCCTCGTCATCCGCGCGCACGGAAGGATCTACCGGGCCGAAGGCGAAGGGGCAGGGATCATCCGCAAATTTTTCCTGCAGGATTTTCCGCGGACGTTCCGCGACAACTGGAAGTACATGGCGCTCGCCGGCGGGACATTTGTCTTGTTCGCTATTTTTGGTTTTGTCGCCACCTGGATCGACACAGATTTCACACACTTCGTTTATCTATCTGGCGTTGTCGATAATATTCAATCCGGCGAACGATGGTGGTTGTCGCTCAACGATTCGAATCAGATCGGCGCAAGCCTGATCATGTCGAACAATATCATTGTCAGCATCCGCGCCTTCGCGATGGGTGCGTTACTCGGTGTCGGTGCTTTCTACGACATTGCGTTTTTTGGTGCGCATGTCGGCAGCGTTTTCGGTGCGTGCTACAAACTGAATCCTCCGTTCGGATACGATCTCGCGACGTTCGTGATCGGACACGGCGTGATCGAGCTGTCGGTCGTCTGTTTCTGCGGCGGTGCAGGCATGATGATCGGCTACACGATCATTGATCCCGGCGACCTGACGCGTGCTCAAGCATTGAAGAAAAAGGGAATGGAGGCCGCAAAGATAGTCGTCGGCTGCGCCTGCCTGCTCGTCGTTGCCGGCTTGATCGAAGGTTTTCTCTCTCCGGCGCCGCTGCCGGCTGCCTTAAAGTTCGGCACCGGAATTCTCTCGGGCGTTGTTATGTACTCGTATTTATTTCTCGTGGGCCGGACGAGCGGTGATCCGGCGCCTGCAAGCGCGGTGTGATGTAGAAGTCGAGGATGCTGCCTGACCGCGTTTTTTCGACGAGCCGCCGATAAATCCCGCCTCCGAACTTTCCATAATCCTTATCGACCGGCGTCTCCCAGAACCGCACGACGAAGCCTGCCTTGTCGATCATCCGGCGGAGCGTCGCTGGCGTAAAGAAATATAGGTGATGCGTAGCGGCGTAATGTCGCCACAGTTTCTTTTTCACACCGAGACGGCTTTGAAAGTTCTTGATCCGCGGGCTGACGCCGGCAAGATTCGGTACGCCGACAAAAACGATTCCGCCTGGATTAAGAAGCTCGCGGCAGCGGGCGAGTTCGATCAGCGGGTTCTGCAAATGTTCGATGACGTGATTGAAGCGGATCACATCGAAACGAGCGCCGCCAAAATCGATATCGGTCAGACGACCTTCGAATAGCGGACAAGTAAGATGTGCTGCCTCCGGCGAAAGACGTATGTCGGCTCCGTATGTCTCCCAACCATTTTGCTTCGCGTATTCGAGAAACGACCCGTTTCCACATCCGACATCGAGTACGCTCCCCGTTTTGACGATCAACTTTTCGAAGTTTCTGAGCTGACGTGCGTAAGCAGTTTCGTTGGCAGACTCTTCGTGCCCGGGACAGTAATCCTCGGTATAGATCTTATCCGCGAGTTCTTCGAACGTAAGCCGCGGGCTCTGCAGTTGCAGACCGCATTCAGGGCATCTGCAAAGATGAAATCCCTGATAATCGATCGCAAACTCGATCGGCGCACGGTCGCAGAGCGGACACTCGACATTCTCCGTCGGGACCAGCTCGGCACGCGTCACCGCCGCGTCTTTTCCGAAATAGTTTTCAGCCATCGTTCAAGTTAAAACTATCGCGTATCGGCGCTGAACTATCAAATTCACCGCCGAAGGCGCAGCAACCTTTGGAACTTTTCGGCTGAAGTTACGTCTATTAATTCGCCTGATTTTAAAATACGTATGAGAACGAGTTCTGCTTTTCTATTACTTGCTGTGAGCTTCGGCATCTTCGGGTGTCAATCGACCGGCGTACTACCTTCTCAAAGCGTCGAGAAGCCGCCTGTTGCCGAGATTAGCCCGGGTCCCGTGCGTTCAATATTAGAAAATGCCATCCAACAGACAAAAACGACGACCGGCTATAAGCAGGACTATATCGTTATTCCGTATCCGAACGGTGACGTGCCGACGGAAACAGGCGCGTGCACCGACGTCGTTATACGTTCGTTTCGTGCGGCGGGCATCGATCTGCAGAAAGAGGTTCACGAAGACATGGCGGCGCACTTTGCTGACTACCCGAAGAAGTGGGGACTAAAAAATACGGATTCGAACATTGATCACCGCCGCGTTCCCAATCTGCAGAAATACTTTGATCGGCGAGGGAAGTCTGTGGCGATAACGACAAACGGAAACGACTATCTCCCGGGCGACGTTGTGTCGTGGGATCTAAACGGCCGAGGTATGACGCACATCGGCGTCGTGTCCAACATGTGGAATGCAGACAAGAAACGCCATTTGATCACTCACAACATCGGCTCCGGCGCTCGGGCTGAAGATAGGTTGTTCGAATGGAAGATCACGGGACACTATCGATACTTCGATTGAAATAAGGTTGTTGAGTTCAACCGCTCCTCACGCCCTCGCCTCTACTTTCCGCTGACACTGCACTCGGCTCCTTCCGAATCTTTGAATCGTGCGATACGTTGGCCGAACGTTTCGGTCGGCTCGGCGGTAAATTCGATGCCGTCTGCTTTTGCCGTCGAATAGAACGCCTCTATGTCCTTGACACCGAACCCAAGCTGCGCGCTTCCGGCGGGATGCGAAGCTGAGGCGGCGTGCAGGGCGAGCGTCGTTTCCCCGGTCGCAAATTCTGTCCAACCCGGAGACTGAAAGCGAAGCTCAAGGCCCATGCGGTCTCGAAAAAATGCGACTGCATTTTCCATGTCTGCCACATACTTGATCACGTAGTTTAGTTTCATCGTCTTTCTCAACTCGTTGTCTGAAGTGGGATTCAACTGCGGAGTGAAAAGCCGGACTGAAGATAATACAATGGGAGTGAATGGTAAAGCGTGAATAGTAAGTAGTGACTAGTGAATCGAAG
>JBDTSA010000121.1:0-6275 GCA_039931335.1 Acidobacteriota bacterium | reverse complement strand
AGATCGCGGGATTCAGATCAAGAGGCTGTCTGAAAAGGCAGCCTTTTATTTGTCCTCGAGCCCGTTTTGAGTTTGGCGAGTAGCTCTACATTCGGCGACGCCACCGAGTACGGAATCAATACTCGGAAGGGAGCATTGGGTGGTCTTTACAAACCGTCCGAGCATCACGGCACGGCTACGGCATAATTCGAACCTACGGTACTCGCATCCGTGACCTGTGATACATTTTTCTTAGTGTCACTTGTCACGGATTTCATCGTTATCGGCAGCGGCGTCGCGGGACTCCGGGCGTCTATAGCTCTCGCGGAAAGCGGTGCCCGTGTCACCGTCCTGACCAAAGATAAAGCAAGCGAATCGAACACCGAGTATGCGCAGGGCGGAGTCGCGGTGGTGCTGTCGGACGATGATGATGCCGAGCTTCATGAGGAAGACACCCTTGTTGCCGGGGCGGGTTTGTGCGATGAGCAAGCCGTCGCAACTCTCGTCAACGAAGGCACAAGATATATCAAGCAGCTAATCGCGTGGGGGACGGAGTTCGACCGCGAGGGCGGCAACCTGGTCTTCACTCGGGAGGCCGCACATTCCAGGCGCCGCATACTGCATGCGCACGGCGATTCGACCGGCAAAGAGATCGTTCGCTCACTCATCGCACGGGCTGGCGTTGAAAAATCCATCAATCTTCTCCCGTTCTCCAACACCGAAAGCCTGATAGTTCGAGATAGCCGATGCGTCGGCGTGCGATATCTCGATCCGATCTTGCGAGCACCTCGCGATGTCTTCGCGAACGCTGTAATTCTTTGTACCGGCGGTGCCGGGCAATTGTATCTGCACACGACGAATCCGCCAGTAGCGACCGGTGACGGAATGGCAATGGCATATTTCGCCGGAGCTGAAATGGCGGACATGGAATTCATCCAGTTTCATCCGACCGCTTTGAGTGTAGAAGGTGCTCCTCGATTTCTATTGAGTGAGGCGATGCGCGGCGAAGGTGGTGTCTTGCTCAATAGCGCCGGCGAGCGGTTCATGGATCGCTACGACGAGCGGCTTGAGCTTGCTCCTCGCGACATCGTGTCGCGTTCGATCGTCGCTGAAATGCGACGTACCGGATCACGTCACGTCTTTCTCGATATGACGGCGCTCGACGCGGACTTCCTCCGAGAGCGGTTTCCGAAGATCTATGAGACCTGTAAGGCTTTTGGGCTGGACATCTCGAAAGACCTGCTCCCCGTTTCACCGGCATCGCACTATTGCATGGGCGGAGTTCGAACGGACCTATTCGGGCGGACTACGGTGAAGGGACTGTACGCGGCAGGTGAAGTCTCGTGCACCGGGGTGCACGGAGCGAACCGCCTTGCTTCGAACTCTCTGCTCGAAGGCCTTGTGTTTGGTGCGCGGGCAGGTGAAGCGGCAGCAACGGATAGCGGTAACTGGCCGGTGGTCGGTGTACAGCCGAAGACAGAGAGCGAATCCGCGATCCGCAACCCGCAATCCGCCATGTCGACCGCCGTCCGCAAACGTGTCAAACGCGTGATGTGGGAACGCGTCGGAATCCTGCGTGATGCTGCTGCACTAAAGCGGGCGATCGCCGAGTTCGATCAGATATCGAAAGCAAATCTTAGTACGTCGTCGAGGAATTTCGTCACGCTTGCCTCGCTCGTCGCAAAAGCGGCGCTTTGGCGAGAAGAGTCGCGCGGCGGGCATTTCAGAACTGACTTTCCGGAGCAGCGCGAAGAGTTCCGGGTTCATTCGATACAAAGCTCGGGCGGGGATATTCGTTCCAGCCGGGAGATCAATTTCTCGTTATCGGCCAAACGCTAACATCTACTTCGACAGAACCTCGTCCAAACTATCCAGCAGATCGGCGCCGCGGAGATCCGGCTCTTTTCTCTCTTGTCGGCTCATCGAGAGGATCTTTCCTTCAGGCGAGATCAGGAAAGTGGTCGGGAACGAGCTGAACCGCGGGTTTATTGCTAGTGCAGTATCGAATTGTCCGGTGAATTCACCGCCGCCTGCAGAGGGTGAGGCCGAGATCGTCAAACATAAGATGGTGAGGAAGAACACGACGCAAGCCCGCGTCGGAACGACGTGGAAAAAATTGATAATGCTCAAAGATTTCGAGAAACCGTGGTGGGTTTCCGGCGAAACGAGAGTTTATGAAAGTCCCGGCGATTAGTCAAAAAAAGCACGGCGAACTTGTGTTATCTTAGAAGGACTTTTCGCTTCCGCCGGTTCGAAATCTTATGGAGTTTAGTGCTACTACGCTTAATCTGGCGTCGATGGTGTCTCATCACGCGAGGCTTGCACCACATAACGAGGCGATTGTCTGGGGTGATGTCCGGATGACCTACGGCGAGCTTGACGCGATGTCTAACCGAGTCGCGCATGCTTTGGATGAAATGGGAATTGGCCGTGGTGACAAGGTTGCTTTGAGCTGCCCGAATCTGCCCTTCTTTCCGGTGGTTTATTACGGCATTATGAAGGCCGGAGCCGCCGTCGTGCCACTCAATGTGCTCTTCAAGGCGCGCGAGGTTGCATACCATTTGAAAGATTCTGACGCGAAGGCTGTATTCGTATTCGAAGGAACCGATGAATTGCCGCTCGCGAAGTGCGTAAAAGAAGCGTTCGATCAAGTCGATTCGTGCGAGCACCTCGTGGTGATAACAAAGACATGTTTGCTGACCATCGATCCGTCGGATGAGACAGCAAAGACGAACCAGACGCCGAGCCCTTTTCACGAGCATCACACGCTCGCCGCGCTCACCATTGACCGGCCCGCGACCTATGAGATCTGTCCGACAGCACCCTCGGATACATGTGCGATCCTCTACACGTCGGGAACGACTGGCCAGCCGAAAGGAGCCGAGCTCACTCACCTCAATTTGATGTCGAACGTGACGACGACGTATCTCATTCACCTTCCGGTTCTTGATTTCACCGATGGGGCACAGAAGACGGTCCTCATCACGCTGCCGTTGTTTCACACGACGGGGCAGACAGTTCAGATGAACACGAACATCTACGGCGGTAATCGAATAGTCTTGCTGCCGAGGTTCGATCCGAAAACGACGCTCGACACGATGGTCCAACAGCAGGTGAATTTCTGGGTCGGCGTTCCGACGATGTACTGGGCATTGCTTAAGTATGTCGACGAAACCGGTTATGACATCAGCCGCATCGCCGAATGCATGAACGTTTGCACGTCGGGCGGTGCGCCGATGCCGGTCGAAGTCATGAAGGCGTTCGAAAAGAAATTCAATGTTCGCGTAATGGAGGGCTACGGCCTTTCGGAAACATCGCCGCTCGCGACATTCAATCATTTTGAGAAGCCCTCGAAGGCCGGCACTGTTGGCCAGGCGATATTCGGCGTCGATGTACGCTGTTTTGACGAGAATGACAGCGAGGTCGAGCGAGGCGCCCGAGGTGAGGTCGTCATCCGCGGGACGAATGTCATGAAGGGTTACTACAAGCGTCCCGATGCGACCGCCGAGGCGTTTCGCAACGGATGGTTTCACACCGGTGATATCGGGATCATGGATGACGAGGGCTATCTCTCGATAGTCGATCGTAAGAAGGATATGATCCTCCGCGGCGGATATAACATCTATCCCCGTGAGCTCGAGGAAGTGATTATTACGCATCCGGCCGTGTCGCTCTGCGCCGTGATCGGCGTCGCCGATGAGCGTCTTGGCGAAGAAGTAAAAGCGTTCGTCGTGCTCAAGCAGGGAGCCAACTTGAGCGAGTCCGAATTCACGGATTGGTGCAAGGAACAGATCGCGGCTAACAAGTATCCGCGTTATGTCGAATTTCGCGAAAGCCTTCCGATCGGCGGAACTGGGAAGATATTCAAGCGGGCGTTAAGAGAAGAAGAGGCATCTTCGAAATAGATGACGAATGCCGGATGCGAGATGACGGAATAATCCGGTAATTCTCAACTTGCCATCTGCTATCAATTTCAAGATGAAGCTTCTAAAGATTTTAGTAGTCGTGCTGGTTCCCGGTTTATTTGCGGTCGCTTGTTTGAGTTCCAAGCCGCACCGTTACGTCATCTCTGAGAGCAAAGCATACGAGGCATCGCTGTTCAGACAAAACTGCGCTATATGTCATGGGCCGGAGGGCGAAGGCAAGACCTTGAGTGACGGCAGGCGAATCCCGAATCTCCGTGAAGGCGAATTCAAGTACAGGACGGATGCCGAGATCTATCATCATATCGCCGACGGCGGCAACGGGATGGTTCCATTTCGCGGGCAACTGACGGATCGTGAGATAAACTTGATGGTGAGATTCGTGCAGGACGAGCTTCGTTCAAAAAACTAAGCATGAGAATTTTAATAACCGGAGCGAGTGGGTTGATCGGGAAGGCACTGCAGAGATCTTTCTCGGAGAAGGGGTATGAGATGCTGCTCGCCGGCCGCGGTGCGCCGAAAAATGCGAACGAGATCCAGTGGAGTGTCGATGACGGTTTTCGCGAAGAAGATCTGCCTCGCCTAGAGGGCCTCGACGGGGTTGTTCACCTCGCTGGCGAGAACATCGCCGGATTGCGTTGGACGGACGAAAAGAAAAGGGCGATCAGAGATAGCCGCGTGAACGGAACGCGTAATCTGGTCAACGCGATCGCCGATCTGAAGCAGAAACCGAAAGTTCTCATCGCCGGTTCGGCGATGGGATTTTACGGAGATCGCGGTGATGAAATACTCACCGAGACAAGCCGGCCGGGTGATACGTTTCTCTCGGACGTCTCTAAGGAGTGGGAGACGGAATCGCGTCGAGCCGAAGACTCGGGGATACGCACGGTCCTTCTTCGAACGAGTATCGTGTTGTCGAAAGATGGCGGAGCACTGGCGACGATGTTGACGCCATTCAAGTTCGGTGTTGGCGGCGTCGTTGGCAGCGGCAAACAGTGGATGAGCTGGGTCTCGCTCGATGATGTTGTGGGCATTGTCAATTACGGGATCGAGAATGAAAATTTGAGAGGTGCGGTAAATGTCGCAAGTCCGAATCCGGTGACGAACGAGGAATTTACAAAGACGCTCGGCGACGTCCTCTACAGGCCGACGATCCTGCCGTTACCGGAGTTCGCCGTGAATCTTGTCTTTGGCGAAATGGGCGACGCCCTTCTCATCGACAGCACACGGGTCGAGCCAAAGCGCCTGCAAGAAGCGGGGTACAAATTTAAATTCAACGACCTGAAATCTGCGCTTGAAAATGCTGTAAAATAAACACGGCGTACCTGCCGAAGAGCGAACGGCATCAGACCTATTCACCCGCTTTTATGATAAATCGCGTTCTATTTCCATCTGTCGCCGTAAGTCTTTTTAGTTGCCTCGTTGCCTTTCTTCTCGTCGGTGATTTCGACGTCAGCGCTCAGGAACGGAATCGCGTGGCGGGCCCGAGTATTAAGCAAACCGCATCGGTAGTAAAGATAGAGAGCACGAATAATAGTTCTGCATTTAACAAAGCGGCGGCCGAGAATATAAAGCTTCGCAGTTCGCTGTCGTGGACGTTTGGCGGAAAGGCGCAGACGGGTTGGACGATTTATGTGCCGTTGATTGCGCAGACGATCGGAACGGATGCCGGCCCGGATAGTTCTGAGTTCGCAATTGCCGTCTCAAACTGGCAATCGAAGTCGGGGCTTTCCGAGACGGGGATATTGGATGAGGGGACGCTCGAAACTTTTACGAAGTACTGGCAGTCGCGCCGGCTTGGGCGATTTGGCCTTTCCGCTAGTGATAACCTTTTGTCAGCTCCGATAAACGAATTTTTTGATCCGACCCGTGAGCCTGATCTGCTCCAGCTCGAACGCGATACATACGCGGCTTACAAAAAGATGCTCGCGGCCGCGTCTAAAGATCTACGCCACGAGCTCAGGCTCACGAAGAACGGCGAGCTCGCTCCGGAAGAAAAATTCCTCCGGATCGTTTCGGCTTATCGCTCACCCGAATACCAGGATGCTTTGAGACGCAGAGAGCCTAACGCCGGCCGCGTTGCACTCGCGAAGAACAGCCCCCACTCAACGGGTCATGCATTAGATATTTATGTCGGTGGCGAGCCGGTCAAGACACTCGATTCGAATCGTCTGATACAGGTGCAGACTCCGGTTTACAAGTGGCTCGTTAAGAATGCTCACCGCTTCGGATTCTATCCATACTTTTACGAACCGTGGCACTGGGAATACGTTCCAGGTAGATAGGTGAATCGTGAATCGTGAATAGTAAAGAGGCTTTCTGAAAAGGCGGCCTCTTTTTTGTGATCCCTTCGCTGAACGTGATTCGGATTGG
>JBDTSA010000120.1:0-6282 GCA_039931335.1 Acidobacteriota bacterium | reverse complement strand
CCCGTAGATAGATTCAGCATACGCCTTTTCGGCATCTTCGAATCTTTCCAGACCGGAGCCGGTATCCGCCGCGTCTCGAGCCAGAAGCCGAGTCAGCGATGGGTTTCCTCCGAGCTGAATAGCGATAAGGTCGCGCGTCTGTTCTGCGATCGACAAGCCGTTTTCCTTCGCGAAAACTTCGACCATCTTTCCGGCTTCTTCAAAGTTAAGATTGTCGAGTGCGAAGCGATCGCAGTCCATCTGCCCGTGCAGGTACCGCCGGTGTCCCGCAACAACGAACCGAAGGCTGCCATTTCCTAATACTCGATTTAATTCCGTGAAAATCGCCGCGCCGTCACCGAGGTTCATGAGCTCGTGCGCGTCGTCGATCATTACAAACGCGTGATCTCCATTCGCCGCCGCTCGTATCGGAGCGCTCAGTGCCGTACGCAGAAACGCCCGCCCATCGGAAGCGTTGCCCGCGGTCGTGATCAACCGGTCGATCCAAATCCCGCTGACCGACCGCGACAGCTCGGATAATTCGTCCAACTCTACAGCTGAGCGGACGATCGAACAATCGTGACGCCGAAATGCGACAAGCTGTCTGATGAATTCGTGGAGAAAATCTTCGGCGATCTCGCGGCTGCTGCTGAATGTCCTGCGGATCGAGAAATAGAAGGGGATGATCTCCCGCTGCTCGTGAAACAAACGGTCGTATGTCTGCCGGAGGAGCTCAGATGCGCCGGACCCTGGAACGGCGAGGACCATCAACCCGTCGCTGCCTTCGACTGATCTCGCATGGGCGATCAACCGATCGACCTCATCGTCACGACCGACAAAATCAACAAAGGGCCGACCTGCAAATATTTTTTCGTGTTTCGGTTCGGCCATCTAATGAATCTTCTCGCTAAACGATTTGCCGAAGCCGTCATAGATCCGGACGTTATTTCGGCCGTGGTTCTTCGCTTCGTACAAAGCGTGATCCGCGGCACCGATAAGATCGTCCGGGGTGTCGATCTCATTCGAACACGAAGCAATGCCGATGCTCACCGTTACCTTCCGCTTCGGAAACTCAGTGTGTTCGATCCTTTGCCTAAGACGCTCGGCGATCGCGGCAGCTTCAGTCGAGGTCGTCTGGGGCAGAAGGATCGCGAACTCTTCGCCGCCGTATCTCGCCGCGACGTCATCGCCGCGCAGGATGTCCTGCAGGATGCTCGCGACTATCTTCAGCGCCGTGTCGCCTGCCGGATGTCCGAAAGTATCGTTATAGGATTTGAACTGATCGACATCGAGCATCATCAGGCTCATCGGAAAACGGTGACGCTTCGAGCGCTGTATCTCTTCGATCAGACGCTTTTCGAGATACCTTCGATTGAGAAGTCCGGTCAGCGAATCGGTCACCGAAAGCTGTTCGAATTCGCCCGCTTTATCCTTAAGGACTGTGCGATCCAGTGCGACGGCGATCTGCGGCGCGATCGCGCGGAGGAGTTCGAGATCGCGTTCGTCGAATGCATCGCCATTCACTTTGTCAGTAAAGTTCATGACGCCGATACGCCGCTCACCGATAAGTATCGGGTAGCTGAGGAACGACTGAGTTTTATATCTCCATGTTGAAGGGGCGGCTTGGATCCCGATCCGCGTTATGTCTTCGACGACGACCGGATTGCCATCTGCTAATACAAGATTCGATACCCGTTCACCAATATCGGCTTCGGCGAAAAGATCGATTCGCGATCCTACCGTGGCTTTGGCCGTCAGTCCTTCTGTCTGCTCATTGCGGAGCAGAAGCGATGCTCGTTCCGATTGGATCAGCTCCGCGGACACTTGCGTTACATGCGTCCAGAAATCATCCGCGTCGATCCGTTTCAGACTTTCGTTGAATCGGCTCACAGCTCGGTTGAGCCATTCGCGATTTGAAACTTCGCGTCTCAGACGGAGGATCTCGAGCTGCGGCCCAATGCGACGCGAGAAAAGTGCGACATCACGCGAACGCGTTTCATCGATCTTACCTTCGACGCCGATCGCTCCGCGGATGTCGCCGCCGACAACCGATGTAAAAATGTTGAGTATGCGCCCCGGCCGCTCATCCCCATCGACCAGCCGTTCACGGAGCTCAAGCGGCCTTTCTTGGTTTGACGCGTCGACGAGACGCTGATTGTCAGCCAGGATGCCGATCTTTATCGGAATTTCGCGAAGGTTGCCAGTGGCAGCGACCGGAAGAAACTTGTTGTCTTTCTGTTCCAGCCACACAAGCGACTGAAGGCCGAGGCTGGTTTCCATGAATTCGAGAGTCGATGCGCACGCGTCTTCGTATTGCAGCTTCGCCAACCGACCGTACAGCGATCGGAGGGACGCCGCTTCGGCGTTGCGGTTTTTTGGCCGCGCTTGCTCCGCCGGCTTCACTTCAATGACCGACTCCGCGTTGAACTTCTCGATCAGTTTTGTTATCTGCTCGACCGGTGCCTCAGAGATCTTTTCCTCGACCTTCTCAGGTTCCTTCTCGAGCTCAAGAAGCTCTTCTGCGGGCTCGGCACGAAATCGCGATAGCTCACCCGCCGCTTTCTCGATATTCGAGACCGAGCCGGCGATCAGCACATTTTCAAAGAACTCGTTCGGCTGAAATACTGCCCAGTCGCCGGAGATCGCTCGGTCGGTCGCCTGCCGATACTGCTCTGCTTCGTTGAATGTGCGTCCGATGATCGCGACGAACCGCTTTCCCCGATCTGCGACCGGCACGGCCTTGCACGTCAGGCCGGCGTAGCAGCGATATTCGAAGGCTTCACCCGATCTCGTCTCTCGAAAGGCGACGCCGCAATACTCTGCACACTTCGGCCGGAACTCGGGTGAAGCGGTCAGGGCGGCGCAGATGGAGTTGTTATTTGAGACCGAAACCTCGTGCGAGTTTTCGTCCAGCACGACGACCGCAACGCCGTTTTCTTCGGCGATACGGTCCAGCATTTTGTGCTTATTAGCAGCTTGTGGGCTCATCAAAATCGAATACTACTCGACCGTTCAAGCGTATGTCTCGCTTCTCGAACGGCGCTCGGGGTACTTGGTTCTGTGCATTAATAGACGCAATCTCCGGTCAATTTCACGAAAAAGACTTACGTTTTCAAGGATTATGTCATACGAAGCGGCCGGCATTCTATCGTCCGTGTCGGTGTGCAACGCTTTCATGCGCTCTTGTCTTGTTGGATTGCACGTCTGCCCATGCTCTGCTCGAAATGACCTTTTTTAGTAGCGTTCTCGTTTTGGCACGTTGATTGTTAGTTAAAAATCTAGCAGCAATAAATTTCAGATATTTCATTTTCACGGAGGTAAATTTTCATGATCAACGATTACGAAGCTACGAAACCTATCACGAGTGATGCCACTTTCGACTCGACGACCGTGTCGAACGACGACGTCATCTCGACACTTAACGGATTGATCGAAACTTGTAAGGACGGTCAGAACGGATTCAAGGAAGCCGCCGAAGGCGTTGAGCGTTCGGACCTGAAATCGCTTTTTTACGAGTTCTCGCAACAGCGCTCACAGTTTGCCGGCGAGCTTCAGTCGCTCGTTCAGTCGCTCGGCGGTGATCCGGAAAATTCCGGCAGCGTCGCGGCGGCGATTCATCGCGGCTGGATCAACATCAAATCGGCGGTTACGGGCAAGGATGAGAGCGCGATCCTGAACGAGTGCGAACGCGGAGAAGATTCGGCGAAGAATTCGTACAAGAACGCTCTTGAAGAGGCTCTTCCGGCGAACATCATGGAGACCGTGCAGACGCAGTATGTCGCCGTCCAGGCAGCACATGACCGGGTCAAGGCTCTCCGCGACGCAGCCAAAAACGAGCCGACTGACAAGTCGAATACAGCGACGACAAGCTACTGATCATTCACATTCATATCTCGGCTTGTTGTACGAAGAGGCTCGCGAAGTTCGCGGGCCTCTTTTGCGCAAGGACGTTGGGGCAAGCCCCCTTCCTAACTTGCGACTGTCCTTTCTCGTGTGTATGAACCTAGGTTGTGTGGTTAACAAGCGGGAGCCGATCACAATTTCAGGTCAGGCAGGGGGCTTGCCACCGCTCTTTGAAGAACCCGTGTTTGGTCAGTCCTGCTTCTCTTCCCCGGCCCCGATCGCGCCCATGCCGGCGTTGTTTTCGATGTGCGGATGGTCCGGGTTGATTCGAATGCAGGCGGCGAAGTGCCGCGGCTTGATCTCGGCAAGCGCCGGTACGATCCGCTTGCAGTCTTCGATCGCGAACGGGCAGCGGGTGTGAAAATGACAACCCGCAGGAGGATTGATCGGTGACGGAACATCGCCAATCAGTATTATCCGCTCGCGGGTCGCTTCGATCTCGGGATCGGGAACGGGCACGGCGGAGATAAGCGCTTTCGAATACGGCATCAGCGGTTCGGCGTATATGTCTTTCCCGTCCGCCAGCTCAACGATCTTCCCGAGATACATCACCGCAACGCGGTCGGACAAGTGTCGAACCGCACGCAGATCATGCGAGATGAAAAGATAGGTCAGATTCTTTTCAGCCTGCAGACGCTCCATCAAATTCATGATCTGCGCCTGGATCGAAACGTCGAGCGCCGATATCGGCTCATCGGCGACGATAAATTCCGGATCGACCGCGAGTGCGCGTGCTATCCCAATACGCTGCCGCTGACCGCCGGAGAATTCGTGTGGATACCGCTTGATGAATCGGCGGCTGAGCCCGACGGTCTCCATCAGTTCCTCGACCTTTTCATTGGCGGACTTCCCGTTCGCAAGGCCGAATGTTCGAAGCGGCTCGCCGATGATATTTCCAACCGTCATTCGCGGATTCAAGCTGGCGTACGGATCCTGAAAGATCATCTGAAGATGCTTTCGCTGTTCGCGCATCGCCTTTTGCGGAAGATGAGCAAGATCCTTTCCGTTGTAGAACACTCGTCCGCCCGTCGGCTCGGTTAACCTGAGAATCGATTTTCCCAGTGTCGATTTCCCGCAGCCGGATTCACCGACCAGTCCGAGCGTTTCGCCTCTCTGAATATCAAGTGACACGCCATCTACCGCCTTGACGACTCTCGTGGCGCTAAAAATGCCCCCGCCAAGGCGGTAGTGAACCTGGAGCTCGTCGAGCGCTATGATCGTGTTGTTTCCGTCTGTCACCATTTATTTTATCGGCGGTTCGATCGTCACCGGTGTCTCGGTATCGTAGTTGACCGTCATATTCTTGAGAGTTCCGTTAGTGTACTCGACATAGATTTTCATCGGCACGCCCGTGTCTTGTCCGACCCAGATCTTTGAAGTGAACGGATAATTGCCGACCGGCGTGACGTTCTTGTAGCTGTAAGCAAGAGCAGGCTTGCCGTCGACTGTATCTTCGCCTTCAAATTTCACATCGGCCAAGGTCTTCAATCCCTCTTCGGTAAACGAATCGCGCAGAGTCGGTATGGATGTATTCGCGGTCGGCATCTTGCTCCACTTGCCATTGAGATTCATGTAAGAATCTTTTCCCAACCAGATCAGCTCCATCCCCGCTCCGGTACCGCCGAGATATTTGACGTGATAACGATCCGGTGCGGCGTATCGAACCTCAGACTTGATCTCGGTTTGGCCGACGCCCTCCATCTTCGCCGTAAAGAATGGAAGCGCAACGAATTTTCTCGACGCGTCGATCACGTCCTGCTTCGGATCGGACCCACCGCTCGAAGTTCCGTGCGATGAACTGCTGCCCTGTCCCGAGCCGCCGCCGCTGACAAGATCTTTTAACGATCCGGGAAGCTTGCAGCCGATCGCGACGAACAGAAGAACGAATAGTACGGGAATGAGTCTTTTCATTTGTGCGCCTTCGCCGCCGTCGTCGGCGGATTTACTTTCGAATCTTCGTACACCTCTTCCGCAAAATGACACAGCGAATGACGGTTCTCGTTTATCTGGACGAACGGCGGAAAGTCAGTGCGACAGATTTCCTCGGCTCGGTAACAACGTTCGGCAAACGGGCAGCCCGGTGGCAGATGCGCGACATCCGGCGGCAGTCCGGGGATCTGGTAAAGTTCGGTTCCCTGTTCGTGGGCCGGATCAGGAACGCTCCTTAGCAATCCTTTTGTGTACGGATTCGCCGGGGTGTTGAAGAGTTCACGTGTCGGCGCTTGCTCAAAAACCTTTCCTGCGTACATGACGATGATCTTGTCGGTCATTCCGGCGACGACACCAAGGTCGTGCGTGATGAGAATAACGCTCGTTCCCATCCGGGCCTTGAGGTCTTTTATCAACTCGAGGATCTGCGCCTGGATCGTCACGTCGAGCGCCGTCGTCGGCTCGTCGGCG
>JBDTSA010000119.1:0-6305 GCA_039931335.1 Acidobacteriota bacterium | reverse complement strand
CACTGGGAATTTAAGGGACGTGCGGACCTTATCGCTTACTGTCAGAAGCACGGCATTCCCGTCACCGCGACGGCTGAGAAACCGTATTCGATGGATCGCAACCTGATGCACGTCTCGTACGAAGGCGGAATTCTCGAGGACCCATGGGCCGCACCGCCCGAAGATATTTTTCTACTGACGAAATCGCCGGAGAACGCGGCGGCTACGGCGCAGGAAATCGTCCTGACATTCGAGAAAGGCGAACCTGTGGCGATCGACGGCGAGAAATACGGTGCGGTCGATATGCTCTCGAAACTGAATTTCCTCGGCGGCGAGCACGGCATCGGACGCGTCGATCTTGTCGAGAATCGTTTTGTCGGAATGAAGTCGCGCGGTATTTACGAGACACCGGGCGTGACGATATTGCAGACTGCCCACCGCGCGCTCGAGTCGATCACGATGGATCGCGAAGTCATGCGTTTGCGCGATTCGCTCGGGACGAAATTCGCCGAGTCGGTCTACTACGGATTCTGGTTCGCACCGGAGTTTGAGATCCTGCGCTCGATGATCGAGCAGACGCAGGAGACGGTCTCGGGCGATGTTCGTTTGAAACTCTACAAAGGCAACGTTATCGTAAACGGGCGCAAATCGCCGAACTCTCTATACCGCGAACGCGTCGTGACCTTCGAGGATGATGCGGGCGCCTACGATCAAAAAGATGCGGAAGGATTCATCAAGCTCCAGGCGTTGCGTTTGAGATTGAGGAAGATGGAATAGAAAGAAACACGCCCGGTAGGGAGGGTGTTGTTCACACGAGGCAGAAACCCGACCGGTAGGGAGGGTGTTCCGTCCGAGGCAGAAACCCGACCGGTAGGGAGGGTGTTCCGTCCGAGGCAGAAACCCGACCGGTAGGAAGGGTGTCTATCGTACGTTAGACGGAAACCCGACCCGTAGGGAGGGTGTCTATCGCACGTTAGGCGGAAACGAGACCGGTAGGGAGGGTGTCTTCGGGTTCCCACACGAAGATGTACGACTACGATTGGGACGACAACGAATTTCCGTTGGCGTACCTTATTACAATCCGAACATACGGCACGTGGCTTCACGGTGACGCGCGCGGCTCTGTCGATCGGAGTGGCCGGAATATTTACGGCACGCCTAGAGTAGAGCCAAATAATGAGCTCGAAAGAATCATGCGGGAGGAAATGCGAGGTCCCCCCTTTGTGATGACAGCTGCTCAACGTTTGGTTGTAGACAGCGAGATTAAAGACGTGTGTCTCAAGCGTTCCTATATTTTGCAAGCGCTCAATGTCAGGACTAATCATCTGCACTCTGTGGTGTCTGCTGAAATTCAACCGGAACGGATAATCAATGCCTTCAAAGCTAACGCAACCCGCGCTCTGCGAGAACGACAGTTAGTCGATCGTACGACCAAAGTTTGGTCTAGGGGTAAGAGTAGACGGTATCTATGGAAACCTCGGAGTGTTTCGCTAGCGATCGACTACACTTTGAATCAACAGGGCGAAAACTTGATAGATTTTGAGAGTTGGCTTGAGATGATGGGTGAGTCGTTAGATGAAGAGTGAAGGCACCCTCCCTACCGGTCGGGTTTCCGCCTCAAACACCTCTCTACCGGTCGGGTTTCTGCTTCGACACCAAGACGACGCGACCGGGGAACACATGCTCGGCGACCGACGCTTCGAGTCCCGCGGATAAACTCAGTCGTTTCAGATCCTCAACCTTAAATCCCTTCGTGATCGACAGCGATCCATCGTGTCTGACCAACTCGGAGATCCGAAAGACAAAACAGAAAGCCTTGTACCCGACAAACGCGACCGGATCGCGATGCAGATCGATAACATAGATCCCACGTCGAGCGACACGTGACATTTCTCTTAGAACGATCGGGATCTGTTCGTCAGTCAGGTGGTGGAAGAAAAGAGACGCGATTGCGTAATCGAACGCACCATCAGCAAACGGCAATTGAAACGCATCGCCCTGGACGGAAACGATCTCGGGAAACCCGCTCGATTCGGACTGGGTAGTCGCTGACGAGATCGGGTTGAGATCGATTCCGGTCAATGATGCGGTGCGTCCATTTTTCTGCGCGAACTCCGCGATCATCCGCAACAGCTCGCCTGATCCGCAGCCGACGTCAAGCACGCTGAACTCTCGTAGATTTGCCTTTGCGATCTCGCTTAGCAAAGTTTTTTTCAAAGCCCGGCCGTCGCCCAGATAACGATTGATGAACGCGATCTCGCGCAAGAACGTCGCATATTCCTCTGGCGTGTAATCACCGGTATCGATCCGCTCTAGTTCGGTGCTGCGTTTTTCGAACACCCAGACAGGATATCAAACCGCAGAGAGCAGAGACGCGGAGGAAAGAAAAAGGAAAAGGTCGCTGGGCGAACTATTCCCTTCTTTCTCGGCGTCTCTCCGTCTCGGCGGTTAAAGCTCAGCCCAGGAATCCGCGGAACTTAGATTTGTCTATTGAGTATCTTGGGAATAGCACATTCAGGTCTTTGCTCCCGAGATGTTTCGAAGCGACTTCGCCAAACACATCACGAAAGTCAGTGGTCACGGCAAGGTCGCGCCCTTCGTTTAGTTGATCCGACTTCAATCCCTTCCAATCACCGTATACTTTTCCGCCTTTCACGGAATTGCCGAGCACGAGCATCGCATTGCCATGACCGTGATCCGTTCCTCGCGATCCATTTTCACGCGCGGTGCGTCCGAACTCGGACATCGTAAGCAGAACGACGTCGTCCATTCGGCCGCCAAGATCGGTCGCGAATGCGGCGATCGCCTGGCTGAACGTTCGAAGAAAATTCGCGAGCTGTCCCTGAGCACCGCCCTGGTTCGTATGCGTGTCCCAGCGGATGTCATTGCCCGTGTCGGCGAAAGCGACCTCGAGACCGACGCCCGCTTTTATCAATTGGGCGATCTGCATCAGCGAGCGCCCGAATTCGCTGTTCGGATAGACGGCTCCGTTTTCTGGCTTATACTGCGCCGGATTCGCCTGGTTCAGGAAATTGACGGCCTGGAATGTTTCCTTCCCCATTTCGCCGAGTGTGTCCTTCGCATTCTCCCGATACACACCTTCGAATCCGCCCTTGAGATCCGCGGTGTAAAGCCCGGCTTTGATCGCGAAATCGGAAAGGTTTGTCATCGCGACCGATGGTGCCTTGCCATAAAAAGCACGCGGCAGCGTTTGTGTCATGGCGACCGCGCGAAATGGCGACGCGTCTTTCGCAGTCTCGGCCTGGAGTATGCGGTTCAGCCACCCGTCGCGCGTCGATTTTATGCCTGGCGTGCCCGACTCCATGTAATCCTGCGCGTCAAAGTGCGACCGCGTATTGTCGGGAGAACCGACCGCTTCGATAACCGCAAACTTTTTCTCTTTCCAAAAACTCTCGAGCGGCCTCATCGCCGGATGTAGACCGAAACGTCCGTCGAGATCGATCGCACCGTTGTCTTTCCCAGGTTTCGGGATCGCAATGGTGCGACGCAGATCGTAATATTCACCGTCGCCGTGCGGGACGATCATGTTGAGGCCGTCGACTGCTCCTCGTTGAAATATCGTTACGAGGACCTTTTTCTTCCCGTAGCCATTCTTCAGCGCTTGAGCACCGGCGAACTGATGAAGAAAATCCGGTGCCGCAGCCATCAGGCCAAAGCTCGCCAACCCAATTCCACCCGCTTTTAAGAAATATCGTCTGTCCATATTGCTCTTGTCGCCTTCTTACCGCAGTTTATAAGACGCGCCCCATTCGGAAAAAGTCGCCGATTTTTTTTCATGAACATTCAGCCCGCGTCGCGAGCGACAGCATAAAGCCCCCAGCGTAAGCTGGGGGTAAGGAATGAAAAAGGTGCGCAGCTCGCGTCGCGAGCGACGAACTTGCAATTCGCGATCTGTCGCTCGCTACGCGAGCTAGGAAATTAAAATTACTGGCTCAATCAATTAATATCTCATCGACGAAGATCCACGGATCGCCGCCCGCACCCGGATGCCAGGCCGGGATCTTGCCGAAGTTGTATGCCTTGACCCGGACAAATCGTGTCCACATTGGATGGATCGCCTCGCGAAACTCTCTCATCACGGGTTCCATCTCCCTGACTGGAAATGCCGGTTTGACCGCAGTCAGCGGCGCGAAATGAATTCCATCCTGCGATGTCTCAAACTCGATGCGGTCCGGCATCCAAATCCACGATCGCGCCGCCTGCAGGAAACTTCCGCCGACACTTTTGATCTCGGTAGGACGCCGCATATCGATCACCGCCTCAAACGTCTTCCCTTGATATCCTTGCCATTCGCCGGATGCAAAATTCGTCGTCCCGCGGATGCCGTCGACGATCGCATCATCGCCGCCGCCGGCGTACTGCGTGCTGTAAGGCGAGATGATCTTCACTGTCCAGTCGTTCGGCCGTTTTTTAAAATGCGCTTCGGCGACCTTACTTCGATTGCCATTCTCATCGATCGCGATAGCTCTCACGATACTCGTTGCACTTTTCTGATAGAAACGAAACGGCACGATGTAGCGCGTCGACTTCTCGGTGGGCGCGCCGCCGTCTATCGCGTAATAGATCGTCGCAGCCAGCGTCGCCGTTCCCATGAACATCCGCGATGTCGGCCCGAGCGCGATGTACGGAGCGGCGACCGAGTCCACCCGGTTCCCCAACTTTGGGATTATTGTGAACGCATTCGCGGGAGTATCGGTCATCGTAAACTCGAGCGTGCCGCCGCTCATGATATTCGCGTGAGAAACCAACGCCACTGGTCGACGCGTTCCATTGAAACTCACCCCGCTGACGTAGATGTTCTTTTCGGAAATATTCTTCGCCCTGACGGTAAACGTCCGACCGTTTTCAAGCCGGTACTTGACCTCCGGGAACAGAGGCGTCCCCAGGGAGTATTCGGGCGAGCCGGGTGTCACGGGATAGAACCCGGTCGCGGAGAGAACGTACCAGGCGGACATCTGCCCGCAATCCTCGTTGCCGATCAAACCATCCGGGGAATTCTTGTAAAACTCGTCCATGATCTTCCGAACGTACATCTGCGTTCGCCACGGTAGGGCCGCGTAGTTGAAGAGATATGGAATGTGATGGGAAGGTTCGTTTCCGTGCGCGTATTGACCGATAAGGCCCGTAAGGTCGGGTTGCTCGCGCCCCGAAAGCCTCTGTTCAGTCGTGAACAGCCTAACGAGCTTTCCAGCAAAGTATTCGCGCTCGGGCCCCATTAACTCGATCAAACGATCAATGTCATGCGGAACAAAGAACGAGTACTGCCATGAATTCCCTTCCGTAAAACTGAACGTTACTTCGTTCGGTGCAAATGGCCCGACGAACGTGCCGTTCTTTCGTGGAACAAAAAAATCACGGCCCGGGTCGAAAAGGTTTTCGAAGTATCGGGCCCGTTCCAAGTACTTGTTATAGTCGACGACATACCGCTCCTCCGGATGGCGTTTGAGAATAACTCGAAGCATCTGCGCGATGCACCAATCGTCATACGCATACTCGAGTGTCTTGGAGACCGATTCGTTTTCGTCCTCCATCGAGATGTAACCACGCTTCTTATACGCGGCTAATCCGAAGTGATCGAGCTCAGCCGAATGTTTCGCTGCCGCGTATGCTTTCTCGTAATCGAATCCCTTAATGCCCTTCGCAATCGCGTCGGCGATCACGGAGACGGCGTGATACCCGATCATTGTGTCGGTCTCTTCGCCCCATAGCTCCCAGACCGGAAGGCGCCCACCCTGTTCGTAGATGCGAATGAACGTGTTGATGAAATCGACGGTGCGCTTTTGATCGATGATCGTGTACAGCGGATGCGCCGCGCGAAACGTGTCCCAGAGGGAGAAAACAGTGTAGTGATTTTCCTCGCGATTGGGAGAAGGGGAGAGGGGGAGAAGGGGAGAAGCTTGGCGACGTGGAGAATTGGGGACGCGGCGATTCCGAGACCCTGCACTGGACGCACCTCCCGTTCTCCCTTTCTCCCCTTCTCCCCTTCGCAATGAATGAACCTTTCCATCATGTCCTCGATAACTTCCATCCACGTCATTGAAAACGCTCGGGTGGATCATCGTGTGATAGAGCGCGGTGTAGAACGTCGTCGTCTGATCGTCTGTCCCGCCCGAGACCTCGATCTTCGACAGCTCTTTGTTCCACGCCGCCTTAGCATCGGCGCGCACTTTATCGAAGTCCCAGCCCGGAAGCTCGGCTTCGAGATTCTCCCGCGCACCTTCGATGGAGACGTAAGAGATCGCGACTTTGAGCAAGATTTGATCTCCTACTTTCGGCGAGAATGCGAAGAAGGCACTCCGTATCTG
>JBDTSA010000118.1:0-6308 GCA_039931335.1 Acidobacteriota bacterium | reverse complement strand
CGGTCGCGAACTGGCCGGGTTTCAAGAGGCCGTCGACGTTCTGGATCTCCGCTTCAACGGTCAACGTCCTCGCCGTCGCGTTTAGGCCCGGCGCAATTCGAACTACTACACCGGCAAAATTCCGATCTGGCCACGCACTCGTCTGGACGGAGACTCCTTGTCCCGTCGCAACCTTTGCGATATCTTGCTCCGGAACGTCGATGCGCACGCGGAGCGTCGATGTTCGGACGATGGTTGCGATCTTCGCGTTCGGGGTATTCGGCGAGATGTATTCGCCGACATCCGCCGTCCGTTCTGCGACATAACCGCTGATCGGCGCGAGAACACTAGTATCACTTACCGCTTTTTGCGCCGCTTCGACCTGCGTTTGCGAAGCTCCGAGCGCCGCACGTGCGACGCCCACCCCGCTGCGTGACGATTCGTAGGCGGCTCGCGCCGTGTCGATCGCCTTGATCGCGACCGCCGCATTCGAACGAGCCTCGTCGAGCTGGCCGATTAGCGCGTCGCGTTGCGACTTGCGCTGGTCGTAGATCGATCGCGATACATCTCCGGTCTCGAGCAATCGCTCAGCTCGCCGCAGTTCCTTTTCGGCGAGTTCAAGCTGAGCTGTGAAAGTTTTCACCTGCGAGAAGTCTTTTATCGGAAACACCTCGCCATCTCGTACACCAAGCCTTGCCTGTGTCTGCCGCAGGTTAGCGAGAGCCTGTTGTGAGTTTGACTCGGCCTGCTGGACGCCCTGTCTCTGCTGCTCGACCTGAGCGCGAGCCTGTTCGAGACGGATCTGTGCATCGCGGGGATCAAGCCTCAAAAGAACGCTCCCCTGTGAGACGTAACTGCCGATGTCAAAATTGACCTCTACGATCTTTCCGCTGACGGCCGGCGCGACGTCGGTCTGAGCGTCACTCGTAAGATTACCGGTCGCCTCGATATAGGTCGGTATCGGAACGATCACTGCCTTGGCGGTCGTGACGTCGACGTTCGGCGTCTCCGAATTCGAATTGTTCGCCGTCGCCGAGTTAGCGGTTGAGCCGCATGCAGCAGTTAGAACCGAACTAATCGCTATAAGTGAAAAAATAGTAAAGAGAGAGTTCTTGTTTCTCATTTCGTTAAAAGTTGGATCGATATTCACCCGCAATTCTTTACTTCAGCACACCGCGGAGGACGATCTCCGCAAAGTTTTTCGCCGCGTCCTCATTCGAAATATCGAGCAGACGACGTTTCTTGTCCCAGAGGATGTTGTTGAGCGAATGATGGATGAGCATCCCGAGAAAAGCGCGAACCACGACACGGGGGTTTATATCGCGCATCGCTCCGTCTACCTGACGTTCGCGGACGTATTCGCCGATAAAGCCGTAGATCTGCGAGATAAATTCTCCGAAAAAACGGTCTGCCAGTTTGTGTTCCTCGAGAGCCGAGTAGAACAACAACCGCATGAAGCCCTCGTCCTTCTGATGATTGTTCATCGCATGAAGAGCAAAATGGTAGAACACGGCAAAATCATCTTTTCGGCCAATTGCCTCTTTCAGAACCTCATCGCTTTCCCAAGGAAAGCGATGGAGGCCATCGTTGCACGACTTGCTGTCGAGTATTGCCCCGTAGAGTTCGTCCTTCGTCGCAAAATGGCGAAAGATGATGGCTTCGGACACACCAGCCGCTTTAGCGATCTCCTTCGTCGTCGTTCCTTTGAATCCGCGCTGCGAGAAAAGGGTAACGGCAGTTTGCAGAATCTGCTCGCGGCGCGCGTCGGCGGGCATTCGCCCGGTGTAGTCACAATTAAGTAGCTCGTTGATCAATAAAGTGTCTCCCAATTGTGCGAAGTAAGTGCTTACTTACATGCGCAAGCGAAAGATTCTCATTTGGAAAAGAAGTTGTCAAGCGTGACTTACGCCTCGAAAAAGGGAAGTGAATTTAGATTCTGCTGAACTTTTCGGGTCAACTTTCGTTACAATAGCTGCTAAGGCAACTGCCGAAAGACAAGGAGGACTTGGAACATGTCGGAATTTGAAGCAGAAGTTAAAAAGGCTGAAAGAGAATTGGAACAAAGTCTGGTGCCGCTAGTTCCGGAACAGACAAGCAATTTGGATGACGAGTTTTTGGGAGATCTAAAGATGCAGGCACAGGAATACGGACAGCGGCTTCAAGATGCCGCGACGAAAGCAAAGGATTTTGCGGGCGAAAAATTCGCTCAGGCAGGCGATAAATTCAAAGAGCTCCAGAATAAGGACCCGAAGGAGATCGTCGAGGACGCTAAGGAATATGCGAGGCAAAAGCCGGGTCAAACCATCCTCATCTCTGCAGCGATAGGACTGGTTATAGGTTTTCTTCTAAAAGGCAGACGCTAACTAGCGGCCAACAAAAAAAAATAAGGCGGTTCCGACTCGGAACCGCCTTTTTCGTCTAAAGATTAACTTTTCTATTCTTGAGCGTGGATAAGCCGGCGGGTCCTGTCTCCGAAAAGAACGTCGATCTTTTGAAGATCCAAAACCGCGGTGACCTCACCCTGGCCAAAGTGTGAGTGCATCATCGCCTGGCCTTTCTTATACTTACGCGTCCGGTCATACGGCGAGGCAGCCTTGTTCGATTTGCCAACATTGACCGAAGTTTTTACACCACGGCTGAATGTGCTCGCCGTTGAGCAAGCTTCACACATTGCTGACGTTATCTTACCGAGCTTAGTCACCGTCTGAACCAAGTGATTCTGGTCGACATCACATGCCGAGCACATCATCACTATCGAATCGCCTACTGCATATTTTTCTGCTTTCATATTCGCTATCCCTTACTTTATTTCCGGCGTCGGCCGCCGTATGAGCGAAAACTCCTTGCAGGTGTAAATTTCCGTGCCGTCGGGACCGGCGCCGTGAAAAGCTCACCTCCGAACGCCGGCAACAGCATGCGTTCCACGCTCTGACCCGTTAGCCGCTCGATCGCCCGCATTGAATGTTCCTCAGCGGTCGTAAAGAGAGTTATCGCACGTCCCTTGTTGCCTGCGCGGCCTGTTCGACCGATGCGATGGACATAGTCCTCAGGAACCACGGGGACATCGTAGTTTATCACATGTGAAACCGAATCTATATCGATTCCTCGGGCCGCCACGTCCGTCGCAACCAGAACCCTTGTTTTACCGGACTTAAAGCCCCGAAGAGCCGCTTCACGCTGCGATTGCGAGCGATCGCCGTGGATTCGGTTCGATTTATGTGAGCGCCTTTCGAGGACGTGGGCAAGCCGATCGGCACCCCGCTTTGTCCGCGTAAAGATCAATACTCGGTCAAAGTCTTCTTTCTCGAGAAGTTCCAGCAAAAGAGGCATCTTAAACTGGTGTGCGACCGGATATGCGGTCTGTTCGATCGTAGTTGCCGCCTTTCCGCGAACACTCACCTCGACGTAGTGCGGATCATCCATCAACGACAGCGCGATGCGTTCGATCTCGTTCGAAAGGGTCGCCGAGAAAAACAATGTCTGCCGATTGGCTGGGATCGCCTTATTGATCTTCTTAATCGCCGGCAGAAAGCCCATATCGAGCATCCGGTCGGCTTCATCGAGCACCAGCGTGTCGATCTTTGAAAGATTCAACATGCCCTGCTCCATAAAGTCCATCAAACGGCCCGGTGTCGCGACGATTATGTTCGCCCCTCGCCGGATCGCGTCGATTTGGCCCTTATAACCGGCACCGCCGATGATCGATGCGCAGCGGATATGCTTCGGTGCGAATTGACGGCACGCCGCATCGGTCTGGTTTGCCAACTCGCGCGTCGGCGACAAAATAAGGACTGTCGAGCCCTTTTTCTGACTAAGATCCAACCTTTGGAGTATCGGGAGTAAGAAGGCTGCGGTCTTACCCGTTCCGGTCTCGGCCGTCGCAATGACGTTCTTGCCGTCTAAAACTAAAGGAATAGCCTGATTTTGAATAGGTGTAGGCTCAGTGTAACCCAATGACTCGCATCTATCCGTCAACGACGTGTGCAAGCCCAAGTCTTTAAAACTCATTTATGTATTTATCTAAATCTCTATTACCGAGATACCGTCCATAAACTCATCCACAGATGCCCGGATCTTCTCGATCAAGGCATGTACAAATGTAACCTGAGCATCCCGATATCGGGGCTCAAGAACGGTTTTCGATTATCTAAGAAGTTATCTAACGGTGGGTAAAACTTTCGGCTTAACGGTAGAGCGAATGACCAACGCGAGAAGGCTCAATAAAAAGCTAGAGCCGCTTCTGACAGTTATAAGGGAACCATCTCTCGAGTTCTGATCGCTGACTCACATTGAGGGCGAAATTACCGTCGACAAAAGAGAGAAGGAATTATCAAATTGTGAGACTACAGTAATTTACAGAAGGTTGCAAGCTAATTCGACCGGACCCATTCCGCGGCAACGTCTCGCGGAGGACGCTTCTTTCCATCCACTTCGTAGTTTAACCGTCGCATTTCCTCAGTCGATATCGCGTTATTAAGCCTTTCGAACGTATCTTTCAAAACGTCCAGCTTCTCCGAACGGGAGATAAAAACCGCCTGATATGGCGGGAAATAACGGCGATCGTCCTCAAGCTGAAAGAGATCGAGTGCCGCGATAAGGCCATCGGTCGAGTTTCCGGCGATGATGTCCAGCTCCCCCGATTGGAGCGCCCGGTAGGTCAATGAAAGATCCATTTCCCGCGGCTGTTTTAAGAAACTAAAACCGTACGCCTTTGCAAATCCGGGATATCCGTCGGCTCGTGACATGAAGTCCTGGCCGAATCCGGCCTGCCAGTTCTTTGCCAGCGGAACCGCCTCCGAGATGGTCTTTAGGTTATTTTTCCTGGCAACCTCGCCACGCACGAGAATGGCGAAGTCGTTCGCAAAACCGATTGGCGGGCTAAGGCCGAGGCGATATTTCTCAGAGTACTCGGTTTTCGTCTGGTCATACACGGCCTGTGGATCCGTCAACGGAGCATGCTTCAGAATCGCCGTGTAGGCTGTGCCCGTATATTCCGGGTAAACGTCGATTTGGCCCGAAAGCAGAGAATCATGCGGAATATTGCCGCCCAACTCGAACTGCCGTTCGACGACAATTCCATTTTGCTCGAGCATCTGCGCCAGAATCTCGGCCAGGATGACGGATTCGGTAAAGTCCTTCGAGCCGACGACGATTTTGCTTTGACCGTTGTTTGAAGCTATAGATCCAAGGCCCGGCACCAACGCGGAGAGAGCAAAGACGAGCAACAAACCCGCTAAAGCAAAACTCACGATCTTTCGGCTAACCGATGTTCGGGCACCAATTTCATAGGTCTTCTCAACCTGACCAAGAACGAAATCGCACAGTAGAGCAAGGACCGCGGATGCGATCGCCCCCGCGAGCAGCAGATTGTTGTCGTTCTGCCTCAGGCCGCGAAAGATGTACGTCCCGAGCCCGCCCGCACCAACGGCCGCGGCGACCGTCGCGACGCCAACCGAGATGACGACTGCGACGCGGATCCCAGTCAGCATTACCGGCATCGCCAGCGGAAGCTCGACCATCCGGAGTCGCTGCCAATCAGTCATTCCCATGGCGGTCGCCGCTTCCAGCAGTTTGGGTTCAAGGCCGAGAATACCCGTGACGGTGTTTCTGATGACCGGTAGAAGCGCGTAGAGAGCCAACGCGATGATCGCCGTCCGGGCGCCGATGCCGCCCACGAACGGAATCGGGATGAGCAAGCCGAACAACGCAAGACTGGGAACGGTCTGCATAATATTCGCGAACCCGAGAACCGGCGCGCGCAGGGATTTGCTTCGCGTTAGCAGAACACCGAGCGGCACGCCGATGATCACCGCGAGCCCGGTGGATATCAGTACGAGAAGGACGTGCTCGCGCGTCAGCGTCAGCAGCTCTCGCCAGTTTTCTTGTAGAAACTGCAGAAAGTTCATCGTCGAATCGAAATCGTTTCCAGGTACTGCTTCGCGAGTGGAAGATCGGATCGCTCAAAGTCCTCAGGCGTGCCTGACAAAACGATCTTCCCCTTTTCCATGAGAGCGATCTTCGTTCCGAGCAGCATTGCTTCATGAAGGTCGTGTGTCACGAAGACCGCGGTCTTGCGCAGCGAACGAACAAGCTCAGCAAACTCTTTTTGGAGTCGCGTCCGGGTGATTGCATCGAGAGCACCGAAAGGTTCATCGAGCAGCACGATGTCCGGATCGGCCGCGAGTGCTCGAGCGACCCCGACGCGTTGGCGCTGGCCGCCCGACAGTTCGTGCGGAAACCGATCGGCGAACGTCGCGTGCGGCAGACCGACCAATTCCATCATTTCGATGATCCGCGCCGCCCGTCGCTCATCGCCCCAGCCCTGGAGC
>JBDTSA010000117.1:0-6387 GCA_039931335.1 Acidobacteriota bacterium | reverse complement strand
GGACGCCCGATACCTGTCGATTCACGAAGCAACGATCGCTGGTTCCAGCACATCGCGATCATCGTCTCCGACATGGACAAGGCATATGCGCAATTGCGCGCGTACAAAGTTCGGCATGCTTCGACGGGTCCGCAGACGCTGCCGTCGTACATCACGGCCGCCGGCGGGATCCGCGCATTCTATTTCAAAGATTTCGACAATCACGTGATCGAGATACTTTCGTTTCCGCCTGACAAAGGATCTGCGAAATGGCACGATCTGGAGAAGACCGGAAAACTTTTTCTCGGTATCGATCACACGGCGATCGTCGTTGCTGACACGGATTCGAGTTTGAAATTTTACCGCGACACACTCGGGCTGACCGTTGCGGGCGAGAGCATGAACTACGGTACCGAGCAGGAGCATTTGAACAATGTCTTTGGAGCGCGTCTCCATATCACCGGCTTGAAAACGGACGAGCCCGGAATCAATGTCGAGTTTCTCGAGTATCTCGCGCCAACAAACGGGCGGCCGTATCCGACGGACTCGCATAGCAACGATCTCTGGCACTGGCAGACGAGTTTTGAGACCGCCACGATGGATCAAATGTTTCGTTCGTACCGGCCTGAGTTCATTTCGACGGGCGCCATACTATTTGAAAAACCGGTACTCGGATTCAGGAACGCATCGCTGGTCCGTGATCCGGACGGCCACGCCGTACGGCTCGTTGAGAAACTCCCGCAAACTAAAAATTAAAAATGAAGAATATCTTCGGATAACTGATAGGTAATCAATAATATGCGCAATCGTAAATTTCTATTCTTAACTTTATTCATCGGGATCGCGGCGGCGATCGGGGCGTGCTCGAAAGCCGAAAGTGCGATCGGAATCAACACTGACTCAAGCGGCGCTGCATTGCGTGGCTTCGACGCGGTCGCGTATTTCGCAGTCGAGAACGCGGTCAAAGGCGACACTAAATACGAATACGTATGGAACGGCGCGAAGTGGTTCTTCTCGAGCGAAGAAAACATGAAAAAGTTTCAGGCGAACCCTGAAGCGTACGCTCCGCAATTCGGCGGCTACTGCTCGTATGCGGTTTCCGAAGGCTACACTGCTGACGGCGATCCTGAAGCGTGGAAAGTCGCTAACGGGAAGTTGTACCTGAATTACAACAAGTCGGTAAAGCAGAAGTGGGAGCAGAACCAGAACGAGCGGATCGAGAAAGGCTCCGCGAACTGGCAAGAATTTAAAAAGAAGAAGCCCGAGCATAAAGGTTAGTGCTCGGCGAAAGAAGTGTTAGTTTCGGAGTAGCTGATACTCCGGAAAGGGTCCTTATGAAAGCTGAAGAAAAACGACTGAAAGAATCGAACGAGCGTACTGGGCATTGGAAGCGATGGGGCCCGTATTTGAGCGAGCGAGCATGGGGGACAGTGCGGGAAGATTATTCGCCGGACGGCTCGGCCTGGGATTACTTCCCGCACGAACATTCGCGCTCGCGGACTTATCGCTGGAACGAGGATGGCCTCGGCGGAATCTGCGACCGGCATCAGAGGATCTGCTTTTCGGTCGCTCTCTGGAACGGCAAGGATCCGATTCTGAAAGAACGTCTTTTCGGCTTGACCGGCGGCGAAGGCAATCACGGCGAGGACGTCAAGGAACTCTACTATTATCTCGACTCGACACCGACGCACTCGTACATGAAGTTCCTGTACAAGTATCCGCAGGCGGAATTTCCGTATCGGCGACTGATAGAAGAGAACCATAAACGAAGCAAGCTCGAGCGCGAGTTCGAACTGATGGACACCGGAGTCTTTAACGACGACCGTTATTTCGATGTTTTTGTCGAGTATGCAAAAGCCGATGTCGAGGACATTCTCATCAAGATTACCGTGGTCAACCGCGGCCCGGAAGCTGCCCAACTGAACCTTCTGCCCACGGTGTGGTTTCGGAATACATGGACCTGGCAGAACGAAATCGCCGATTGTTCTTTGGAGATAGCGAACGCGAATTCTATCGAGCTCGAAACCGCGGAGTATGGAAAGCGATGGATGCATTTCGAGGGTGAACCTGAATTACTGTTTACTGAGAACGAGACGAACAACGAACTGCTCTTCAACGCGCCGAATCAGAAACCGTATGTGAAGGACGGCATCTGCGAATACGTTGTCGACGGACGAAACGGTGCAGTCAATCCGCAGAAGAAGGGTACGAAAGCTGCGGCGAATTACAAGTTGATCGTACCTCCGGGCGGTGAGTCGGTTGTTCGACTGCGGATGACCGAGAACGATATCTACGGCAAGAGTGCCGCACTCGCACCTGCAAAAAAGATTGCGCCCAAAGGCGAAACTTTCACTGCGTTTGCAGATTTCGATTCAATCTTTGATCTGCGAAAAAAAGAAGCGGACGAATTCTACGCGAATATTGCTCCGAAGGATCTTTCCGACGACGCAAGGAACGTCCAGCGGCAGGCGTTCGCCGGGATGCTCTGGTCGAAGCAGTATTACCACTACGTCGTCAAGGAATGGCTCGACGGCGACAGTGGAATGCCGACGCCGCCCGAGTCGCGTAAAGAAGGCCGCAACCACAAATGGACCCACCTCTACAACGCGGATGTCATCTCGATGCCCGACACGTGGGAGTATCCGTGGTACGCCGCGTGGGATCTCGCGTTCCACTGCATTCCACTTGCCCTGGTCGACTCCGAATTTGCGAAAGAGCAGCTGATCCTGATACTTCGCGAATGGTACATGCATCCGAACGGTCAGATACCTGCGTACGAGTGGGCGTTCGGCGATGTGAATCCGCCGGTCCACGCATGGGCCGCGATGCGCGTCTATCAGATCGAAAAGAAAGCGAGGGGTGTCGGGGATCGAAAATTCCTTGCCCGAATTTTTCAGAAGCTGCTGCTTAATTTTACGTGGTGGGTCAACAGAAAAGATGCCGAGGGCAACAACGTCTTCGAGGGCGGTTTTCTAGGTCTCGACAACATCGGTGTCTTCGATCGTTCTCAGCCTCTTCCGACCGGCGGAAAGCTCGCCCAGTCGGACGGTACGAGCTGGATGGCGATGTACTGTCTCAACATGCTCGCGATCGCGCTGGAACTTTCGACCGAGGACAATACATACGAAGATCTCGCGAGTAAATTCTGGGAGCATTTCCTGTTCATCTCGGATGCGATGAACGATCTTGGTGAAGAGGGCCTCGCGTTGTGGGACGAGGAAGACGGGTTCTATTACGATGTGCTGCATTTGCATGAAAAGCATTACAGCATGCCGCTGCGGATTCGTTCTATGGTCGGGCTGATTCCGCTCTTCGCCGTAGCGACGATAGATCCGGAGGTTCTTGAAGCATTGCCCGCGTTCAAGCGGCGCTTAAATTGGTTCATTGAAAACCGGCCCGACCTGACCGAAAACATTAACTGCTTGCGAACGCCGGGCATGGGTGAACGGCGGCTGCTTGCGATCGCCTACCGCGATCGACTCGAACGCGTGCTCAAATACATGCTCGATGAAAACGAGTTTCTTTCGCCATACGGTGTGCGTGCCGTATCGCGCTATCACAAGGACGCGCCGTACGTATTACACGTCAACGGCACGGATCATCGAGTCGATTATGAGCCGGCAGAATCTACGAGCGGCCTGTTCGGCGGGAACTCGAACTGGCGCGGCCCGATCTGGTTTCCGGTGAATTATCTGCTGATCGAATCGCTGCAGAAGTTTCATCACTATTATGGCGACGACTTGAAGGTCGAGTGCCCAACCGGTTCCGGCATCATGATGAATCTCTGGCAGGTCTCCGAGGAATTGTCGCGACGGCTGTCGCGCATCTTCCTTCGCGGTGAGGATGGCACGCGTCCTGTTTTTGGTGACGACGCAAAGATGCAGAACGATCCGCACTTTCGCGATCATTTATTGTTCTTTGAATATTTTCACGGTGACAACGGTTCGGGAGTCGGGGCAAGCCATCAGACGGGTTGGACCGGACTCGTCGCGAAACTACTGCAGCAAAGCGGTGAGTGAGTAGGAGGCAGAAGGCGGAGTTTTCGGTAAAGTGCAAAAGCCCGCGCGTGAGCAAGGGCGATATCCGGAATTGACTCCGCCTCCGATGCCCGCCGAACCACTTTGGTCAGGTCGCGCATATCGCCCTTGCTGACGCGCGGGCTTTCGCATCTTGTGACGATTCTACGTGGAATAAACCTGCCCTCCGTTTTGATTTACAAGGCTGGAGCGTCTTATGAATCAAAACACTGTTCGTGAATCTCCGAGTTTTCCCGGTTTTGGAGCTTCGAGACCGGAACGCCTTGCGGTTATCTTGGCGGGCGGCGACGGTTCGCGGTTGAAATCGCTGACGCGGGCGATCGCCGGCGACGAACGTCCTAAGCAGTTCTGCCCGATCTTGAACAACCGGACGCTGCTCGATGAAACCCGATCGCGCGTCGGGCTGCGCATTCGCGAGTCGGATACGTTCTATAGCCTCACGCAAAAGCACGAAGCCTTTTACGACCGGCCGCTGTGGAATGTGTCGGAGCAAAATCTGATCGTGCAGCCGGAGAACAAAGGGACGGCACCGGCGATCCTCTACAGCCTGATGCGTCTTGCGAAGCTCTCGCCGAACGCGACGGTCGCATTTTTTCCGTCGGATCATTATTTTTCCGATGACGAAGCATTTATGGAGCACGTAAATTCGGCATATAAAGCCGCGGAGTTGAATCCGGATTCGGTCGTCCTGCTCGGGATCGAGCCGCAGAAACCGGAAACGGCCTACGGATGGATCGAGCCCGCGACGTCGCTCTTCGGCGATATCGCAAAGTCCGTCAGTCGCGTCAATCGGTTTTGGGAAAAGCCGACGGCCGGCGTTGCAAAAAGGTTGATGGCGGGCGGTTGTTTGTGGAACAGTTTTGTTATGGTCGGTCGTGTCAGCGCTTTTCTCGAGATGTTTCGCGAGCACCTGCCGGAGATGTTCCGGATGTTCGCGGTATCGGCTCGATTATTCGGAACATCGCAGGACGCGGCCGTGATCCGTTCGATATATTCTTGGATCGCCGAGACGAATTATTCGAGCGAGGTGCTTGAGAAATCCACTGAGAAGCTGCTCGTGATGCGCGTCGGCGAGGTTGGATGGAGCGATTGGGGTGAGCCGCACCGCGTTGTCGGAACTTTGACGAACCTCGGAATTCAGACCGAATGGATGCAGGCGATGGCGGCTTAAGGATTTTACGAATAGACGCTGAGACACCGAGGATTCGGAGTGCGGATTCCGAGGATCAACGGGATCTCTCCGAACCAAATACTTTAATGAGATACGGCTCTCCGCCTCGGCGGTGAACAATACGATTATGAAAGCAATTGCAGTAAAACCCGGAGTCAAAGATTCCGCTCACCTCGTTGAAATGCCAAAGCCGTCGATCGACGAGATCGCCGACGGACGGGGTGTGCTCGTTAAAGTTCTCCGCGTCGGCGTCGACGGAACCGACAAAGAGATCAACAACGCGGATTACGGAGCGGCGCCCGAGGGATTTGATTTTCTCGTCATCGGTCACGAAGGCTTCGGAATTGTCGAACAAGTCGGTGAGAACGTTCACGAGCTGAAGACCGGTGATTATGTCGTTGCGACAGTTCGTCGTCCGGGGACGAGCATTTACGATCTGATCGGCACGAACGACATGACGACCGACGACACGTATTTCGAACGCGGCATAAATCTGCGTCACGGATATCTGTCGGAATTCTACGTCGACGACGCCGAGTTCATTGTAAAGGTTCCGCGTGGATTAAAAGAAGTCGGCGTACTGCTCGAACCGATGACCGTCGTGCAGAAGGGGATCACCCAGGCTTACGAGATCCAGCGGCGTCTAAAAGTTTGGAAACCAAAACGCGCTGCGGTGCTCGGTGCGGGAACGATCGGTCTATTGGCGACCCTCGTGCTCAAGCTGCGCGGCATAGACGTCGTCACATTCGGCAAGACTGCTAAGCCGTATCTTAATTCGGACCTCGTTGAAGATCTCGGAGCGTCGTACATTTCGACGGCCGACATTTCGGTCGCCGACTACGCGAAGCAGAGCGGCGCGTTCGATCTTATTTTCGAAGCGACCGGATATTCGCCGATCGTATTCGACGCGATGCAGGCGCTGGCAAAGAACGGTGTGCTGGTTTTATCAAGCGTCACGGGTGGCGATCGAAAGGTGGAAGTTCCCGCGGACAAGATCAATCTCGAATTCGTGCTCGGCAACAAAGTGATGGTCGGGACGGTGAATGCGAATCGCGAATATTTCGAATCCGGTGTGCAGGACATGTCGGCCGCTGTTCTCGAGTACGGTGACTGGCTATCGCGGCTGCTGACACATCCGGTGAAAGGACTTGAGAATTTCGACGAGCTATTCGAGAACCTGACTAACGCGAAGAACGCGAT
>JBDTSA010000116.1:0-6412 GCA_039931335.1 Acidobacteriota bacterium | reverse complement strand
TCGAAATGGATTCATGACGAATTTTCAAACCTGAGCCAATTTGGTTGGCAGGATGGCTACGGTATTTTTTCGGTGAGCAAATCGCAAGTTCCGGACGTTATCCGATATATCCAAAACCAGCGCGAGCATCACACCAAACAGACCTTCGAAGAGGAATATATTTCGTTATTGAAATTGCACGGTATCGAATATGACGAGCGTTTCGTTTTCGATTGATTCAATTGCCGCTGACGCGGCAAGATCCCTCTCGGCGCTACCGTGGCCTGAAGGCCACGGCTAAATTCAATTGCCGCTGACGCGGCAAGAACCGTGACCGCAAGACTACGGCTAAATTCTTTTGAAATTACACCGCATCGATTATGACGAGTTCGTTTTCGATTGATTCAATTGCCGCTGACGCGGCAAGATCCGTTTGGACGTCACCGTGGCCTGAAAGGCCACGGCTAAATTCATCTGACCGCTGACGCGGCCGAGAACTCGCCTCGCAGGCTACGCGTCATTCACAATTTGCTTTCACCGGTCGCGAAGGTTTCGCAAATTCTTTTTCCCGCCGGAACGATTTACTATATCCCTACATGGAACACGTCGACGTCGTAATAGTTGGAGCAGGGTTGTCAGGTATCGGTGCAGCATGCCAGCTAAGCATAGCGTGTCGGCAGAAAAGTTTTGTGATCCTCGAAGGCCGGGACGCGATCGGCGGGACGTGGGACCTCTTTCGCTACCCGGGTGTCCGTTCGGATTCGGACATGTACACCCTCGGCTACCGGTTTCGTCCCTGGCGTAATGCGAAGGCTATCGCCGACGGGCCGGCGATACTCGACTACATTCGCGATACTGCCGCGGAATTCGAAGTGGATAAAAAGATCCGATACGGTCATCGAGTGACGCGGGCATCGTGGTCGTCGGATGACGCGCGCTGGACGCTTCAAACGCAGACGAAAGATGGCGTAGCGGAATTCACCTGCAGCTTCATCTTCCTCTGCACGGGTTATTACGATTACGAAAATGGTTACACACCGGAGTGGCCGGATGTAGCAAAGTTTCGCGGGCAGATGATTCACCCGCAGAAGTGGCCGGAGGATCTCGACTATTCAGGAAAGCGCATCGTCGTCATCGGTAGTGGTGCGACCGCCGTCACGCTTGTCCCCGCGATGACCGAGAAGGCGGCGCACGTAACGATGCTGCAACGCTCGCCGACGTATGTCATGACGCTCCCGTCCGAGGACCGCATCGCAAACTTCTTTCGTCATCTGCTTCCCGAGCGTACGGCGTACGTTCTGACGCGTTGGAAGAATGTGATGCTGCAAATGTTCTTCTACGTACTTTCGCGAAAGCGTCCTCAAACCATGAAGCGTCTGCTCGACAAAGGAGTAAAGCGCGAGATGGGAGACGCGTACGACCCGAAGCATTTCGCGCCCACGTACAATCCCTGGGATCAACGGTTGTGTCTTGTTCCGGACTCCGATCTTTTCAAAGCGATTCGAGAAGGAACCGCATCGATCGTGACTGACGAGATCGAAAGATTTACCGACACAGGCGTGCGGTTGAAATCGGGCGAACAGCTAGACGCGGATATCATCGTCACCGCGACAGGCCTGAATCTTAAATTGATGGCGGGACTGCACCTGATCGTCGACGGAGCGGCCGTCGATATGTCAAAGACGATCGCGTACAAAGGAATGATGTACAGCGACGTACCCAATCTCGCCTCCGCATTTGGCTACACGAATGCGTCGTGGACGTTGAAGTGCGATCTAACGTCCGAGTACGTGTGCCGGCTGTTGAATTACATGGAGGAGCACGGCTTCAAGAAATGCACTGCGCGTCTGAACGACCCATCGGTAGAGCGTGAACCCGTTTTGGATTTCACGTCCGGCTACGTGCAGCGTGCGCTTCACACATTGCCAAGCCAGGGATCGAAAACTCCGTGGCGGCTGCATCAGAATTACGTCAAGGATCTGTCGATGCTTAGATACGGGAAAGTTGATGATGGGACGATGGAATTCAAGTAATGATGAAATTCAGCATCGAGGGCGCGTTAGTAATTTAGAGTTTCGCCCGACATCGACCGCGTAGCGGGCGGACGCGTTTAGCCGTGGCCTTGAAGCCGCGGTCAGCAGAGCGAGAATTTTGCCGCGTCAGTGGCAATTGATTCATGTGCCGCTGACGCGGCACGATCGTTTGTACAATCCGTACCGTGGCCTCAACGCCACGGCTAAATGCATGCGGCCGCTATGCGGCGGCCTCGTTCACCAACTCGCGGATCGCAAATCACTTCTTCTTCATCAATTCCCTGACCGCCGCTTCGATCTGCTGGTCACGTCCGCTTGCCATTACATCAGGCTCGTTCGCAACACGGATGTCGGGTTCCATCTGATTATTCTCACCACACTTTCCATCCGGTGTCTTCCAACAGCCCATCGGAATTCCAAAACGTATCGTCGGATCGATCTGGTTCTCCCACCACACGAAGGTTCCCGTACCAGGAACCGGCATCCCGAGGACCTGGCCGATTCCCTTCAGCTTATACGCCAGCGGGAAAAGATGTGCGTCCGAGTAGTTGCTCTCCCCCATCAGTACTATCGACGGCTTGACCCATTTATCGAAAGGCTCGCTGCCGATGTATTGGCCATGCGGGACGACGTCGAAATATTTCTTGCCGCTCAAGAAGTCGCTCAGTTGTTCATGGATGCTGCCGCCGCCGTTGAATCGAGTATCCACGATCACCGCATCTTTGCTGATATTCAAACCGAGCAGTTCATCGACGACCGTCCGCATGCTTGCGTCGTTCATTGCGCGCACATGCACGTATCCGATGCGGCCACCCGAGAGTCGTTCGACTTCAGCCCGCCGCTGTCGGACCCAGCGCTTGTAAAGCAGTTCATTCTCTTCACCACGGTTGATCGGCTTGACTGACTCGTCCCAACGCTTATTCGCGGCGGGATCATAAACCGACACCAGCGTGTACTTCCCAGCCTTGCGATTCAGCAGCTTGTAAAAGTCCATCGATGCGTCTATCACGTTTCCGTCGATCTGCTCGATTACGTTACCGGCCTTGATCGTCGATGCCGCCAGATCGACCGGGCCGCCCTGGATCACCTCAGCGATCTTCACGCCATCGCCGGCATACGAATAGTCGTACAACAATCCGAGTGACGCGGTCTGGTCGCCAGTCGGAAAACTCGCATTGTAATAGGCGCCTGTGTGCGAGACATTCATCTCGCCGAGCATCTCACTGAGCATCTCGGCGTAGTCGTAGTTGTTGTTTATGTACGGCAGGAATCGTTTGTACGACGTGTAGTACGAATCCCAATCGACACCGTTGAGGTCCGGGAATATCAGCTTCTGTTTGAACTGCCGCCAGCTGTGATCGAAGATGTATGCTTTTTCGGCGGAGTAATTTAGGACCATTTCCGTGTTAACGCCGATCGGTTCTGACTTGCCGCTTTCGGTATCGACCTTTGTCGCTTTGCCGTCGCCGATTACAAGTAAGAATTTTCCGTCGGGCGAGATCTCCATCGACGCATTGTTCGCTCCCAGTTTGGTAAAGAGCTTTGTTTCGCGCGTGCGAATTTCGGTGACCCAGAGATCGTTGCCTTTTTCAAAATTCGTCAGGTAGAAAAGTTTCTCGCCGTCTTTTGACAGTTCCCAGTCTGAGATCGCAGAAGTATGAACGGTCATTCGCGATTTCCTGTCCGTCAGTCCATCCCAGTCGAAGGCGAGAACCTTCGGAGTCGGCGAAGGTGACGGTGACGCCGCGGAACTCTTCGCTTTCTCATCGGCCTCTTTCTTTTCTTTGTCTTCCTGCTCTTTCAAAAGCGCGAATTCTTCCTTCGACAGTTTCGAGCGATCGTACGCAGCCTTTGTGAAATACATCGCAAAGACATCGCCGGATGTCGCTCCGCCGCCTTGTGATAGAGTCCCTTCCCGTGTCGAGCCCCAGATCATCATCTTCCCGTCCATCACCCATTTCGGCGAAAAGTCGTCATAGCCGCTCTGCGTCAGATTGCGCACCTCGCCCGTTCCATCGGCGGAGACGAGGCCAACCTCCGGCGTAAAAATTCTCTCGCGCTGACCGTACTGGACGAGAAGCCACTTGGAATCGGGCGCCCACGAATAATACTGATCGCCATCGGCGTACGAATAATTCTTGTCCGCCGGAAGCACGGTTCGCGACTGCTTCGAAGCAATGTTATAGACCTTTAGCGTGTTGCGATTTTCGAGATAGGCGATGTCCTTCCCGTCAGGTGAGAACGCGGGCTGAAATTCCTCGGCTGCCGTCGCGACGACCGGTTCTTCTTTCGACACTGTGGATACAAAGAAATACGGTTCCTGCTTTCGAGTCAGCGACACCGTGTAGATATTCCAGTTATTGTTCTTCTCTGCAGCGTAAACGAGCGAACGGCCGTCCGGACTGAAGCTTATTGATCGCTCCTGTTCGGGCGTGTTCGTGATCCTCTTTACGATCTTGCCGTCGATACTGCTTACAAAGATCTCGCCGCGAAATCCGAACGCAAATTCTTTTCCGTTGGGCGACAGCTTCGCTTCCGTGAATCCACCATTCACCGGGACGATCTTTTCGATCTGATCACGTCCGTCAGCTCCGATCCTCACATTTAGCTTCGACGGCTCACCGCCGGGGCTCATCGTATATAACTGCCCGTCATAGCTGAACGCCAGCTTGCCCGTTTTCGAGCGCGTCAGAAATCTGACTGGATGCCTCGTGAACTTCGTGACCGCAACCGTCCGGTCGGGATGAACGAGACTGCTCTTCCAAACGTTGAATGACCCGCTTTGCTCGCTCAGGTAATAGAAATCGTTATCGTCCGAATCGAAGACAGGGTTTCGATCCTCACCCTTGAACGTCGAAACCTGCGTATATTTTTTCGTCCCCGTGTCATAAACCCAGACGTCGCGGGTAACCGAAGACGTATGGTGCTTACGCCAATCGCTCTCGTAACCTTTGTAATCATGGAAAATTATCTTGTCGCCGTTTGAACTTACAGTCGCATCCAGAGCCGGGGTCGTCAGAACGAGAGAAACGCGCCCGCCCGAAACGCTCACGCTATAAAGTTCACTCATGCCTCCATTCGGAAACTGCGTATGCGTTACCAGATCCTGTCTCGCCGCGTTGAAGAGCACGGCCTTATCATCCGCCGTGAACGTGCTTGGGACCTCGCGCGTTGAATGGTATGTCAGACGTTTCGCCTCGCCGCCGGTCGCAGGCATGACGAATACATCGAAACCTCCGTACCGGTCAGATGCGAACGCGATCGATCTCCCATCGTGGCTCCAGACGGGTGCGAATTCATACGACTCGCTCAACGTCAACGGAACGGCATTGCCGCCCGATGTCGCCACGGTCCAGATATCGCCTTTGTATTCGAATAAAACTGACTGGCCGTCCGGGGATATTGCCGGATAGCGCAGCCATATCGGCGGGTCCTGGGCCAAGAGCGAAATAGAAAAGGAGAACGCGCATATAGCGAGACAGAAGACAAGTTTCATATCTTTAAGATTTCTGGGTGAAGCGCCCAGATCACGTATGATACGGCATAAACGAAGAATTGGTTACAGATTTGCGGGCTGAACACCGAAAAACACTTATCTCTGGATCGCGAAGATCGAGGCAAGCTGCGTCTTGATCCGTCGCCCGCAATGCCTCGTATCATTCGCTTCGCAAATTCAGCCTGAACATCAGAGTCCCCAAAACAAAAAGCAGGATGAGTTTCACGGCGTCGAAGGCGATATAGAACAGATGGAGATTGGAGAATGGCTTCGCCGTCCCGGCGATCACCTGCTCCGCACGTACGTCGAGGACAGGTAGAAGCCAAACGGTCTCGAGGACAAGAATCAGACTTATGCACGCAAAGATCACAACCGCAGCTCGAGCGAGCGGTCGAATTCCCAATAGTGAAAGGAGAAAGACCCCGGCGAGGACTATCTCAATCTTATTGAGAGCAAAAAAAATCAGACGCCCGACACCAAGCCCGAGAGGCAAGGTGATGCCGGGCGCCTGAAATTTTAGCGGCGCTTCCATAAATGAAATGGCGGCGATCATCCCGAACCAGATGAACGGGATCGCCACCTGCGTCAACTTACGAAGCATAACTGGGCTCTGCCGCGACTTCCGGAGCAGGCTCGCTCTTTCGAATCATCAGACTTATCGCGAACCAGACGAAGGCGATCGCGCCAATAGCAAAAACGGTGTCGCCGAACAAGCGCATCCATCGCAACGTCTGCATCAAGCTCGTCTGCATAAACTCCGGGCTACGCGCATACCAGTAACCTTGATTGACGGACTGGTAGGTTTGCAGCAGGCCGATTGGCAGGAGGCTGAGCAGAATCTCCATCAGCATTCCGATGTTGATCGCCCAGAAGGCGAACGCCAGCAGCTTTGTGTTCCACTTGC
>JBDTSA010000115.1:0-6443 GCA_039931335.1 Acidobacteriota bacterium | reverse complement strand
ACGATAAACCGCGCTCAGCGCTTTCTGTGCGATCTCTGTCCCGTCGATACGCTCGTGCACGGTCGTGCAGTTGTCACAATTGCCGCAATCGCCAGCCACTTCCTCGGAGAAGTAATTGAGCAGGAACTTTCGCCGGCATGTTCTCAGATCGCCGAACTTTGCGATCAGATCAAGCTTCTTCAGCATGATCTCGGATTGATCAGCGTTTCCTTCGACCTCGACAAAGCCTTTCAGCTTATTGACGTCGCCCCAGCTAAAAAATAGAAGTGCCTCGCTTGGCAAGCCGTCGCGGCCGGCGCGGCCCGTCTCCTGATAATAACTCTCGATATTCTTCGGCAGGTCCATGTGCACCACGAACCGCACGTTCGATTTATCGATCCCCATCCCGAAGGCGATCGTCGCGACGATTATCTTTGTTTCGTCATTCAGAAACGATGTCTGATGCTGGTCGCGCGTACGCTTATCGAGCCCCGCGTGATAGGGCTGGGCCGCGAACCCTTCATCGCGTAGGTCCGCCGCGAGCAAGTCGACCGAATTCCGGCTAAGGCAATAAATTATTCCGCTCTGATCCTTCTTATCTGCGAGGAAATTGATGAGCTGACCGTATGAATTTCGCTTCGGCTCGACGCCGTAATAAATGTTCGGACGGTTGAAGCTGGATGTGAAGACCGTCGCCTCCGGAATCGTGAGGCGTTCGAGAATGTCTCTGCGGACGGGGTTGTCAGCGGTCGCGGTGAGAGCGATCAACGGAATGTTCGGAAACTCCCGTTTCAACGCCGAAAGGCGGAGATACTCCGGCCTGAAATCGTGTCCCCAACTGGAGATACAGTGAGCTTCGTCGATCGCGAATAGCGAGATGTTTATGGAACGCAGAAAGTCGATGAATCGATCACCGCTTTGCAGCAGGCGCTCGGGCGCGACATAGAGAAGTTTGGTCTCGCCACTCCGGACGCGCCGAAAGACATCTACCTGCTCGCCAGCGGTTTGTGTCGAATTAAGAAATGCAGCGTTGATGCCGTTAGCCCGCAGCGCATCGACCTGATCCTTCATCAGCGCTATCAGAGGCGAGATCACAACAGTGAGGCCGTCCAGAACGAGCGCGGGTATTTGATAGCAAAGCGATTTGCCACCGCCCGTCGGCATCAAAACGACGCAATCATGGCCCCTCAAAACGGACTCGATAGCCGCCTCCTGGTTCAACCGAAACTCGTCGTACCCGAATCGGTGCCGTAGTATGTCACGTGCTTTTTCTATCGTCATGGGAGTGGTGTAGGTGTCGATTTTACGACATTCTCATTCCGAGCGCGAGGAATGGAAGCGCAGAGAACGCGGAGATATTTCTCTCCGCGCTCTCTGCGATCTCTGCGTTTCACAATATCCTGGAACGCTAGATCTCGACTTCGTCGATCTGCGCTTTCTGAAGCTTGCCCGAGTAATCGATGTACAGTGACTTCCACTCGCTGAAAATGTCGAGGACCTGCGTGCCGGCTTCGCGATGACCGTTGCCGGTTCCCTTGGTTCCGCCGAACGGTAGATGAACTTCGGCTCCGATCGTCGCGGAATTCACATAGCAGATCCCTGTGTACAATTCCTGCATCGCATAGAACGATTGATTGACATCCTGCGTGTAGATCGCCGATGAGAGTCCGTATTTCACACCGTTGACGATCTCGATCGCCTCATCGAGCGTCGAGAACGGAATAACCGAGGTGACAGGGCCGAAGATCTCTTCCTGCGCAATTCGATTATTCGGAGCGACGTCTGAAAATACCGTCGGCTCAATGAACCAACCTTTACCGTAGTCGCCTTTCGTCAGTCGATTTCCCCCGCACGCGAGAGTCGCTTTATCGATATTCTTCCCGATATGAACGTAACCGAGGATCTTCTGCATCGCGTCCTCATGGATCACCGGGCCGACCTCGGTTTTTGGATCGAGGCCGTTACCGACCCGGAGATTCTTCGCCCGCTCGACCAGCTTCGCGACGAACTTCTTGTAGATCTTCTTGTGAACGACTAAACGCGAAGAGGCCGTGCATCGCTGCCCGCTCGTGCCGAACGCGCCCCACAGCGAGCCTTCAACCGCATTCTCAATATCGGCATCATCCATGACGATGATCGCGTTCTTCCCGCCCATCTCAAGCGAGACGATCTTATTATCACGGGCGCATTGCTCGGCGATGATCCGGCCGGTCTCGGTCGAGCCCGTGAATGATATCAGCCGCACGTCTTTATGTCCGACAAGCGTCGAACCGACGTCCGACCCGTGGCCGTTGATCAAATTAACGACGCCTTTCGGGATGCCAGCCTTTTCGCATGCTTTGACAAGATTGAGCGCCGAGAGCGGAACGTCTTCGCCGGATTTGATAACGACGGTGTTGCCGCACACGAGTGCCGGAATAAGTTTCCAGGACGGGATCGCCATCGGAAAATTGAACGGCGTTATCAGGCCGCAGATCCCAACCGGCTGCCGAACACACATTGCAAACTTGTTCGGCATTTCAGCCGGAGTCGTAAATCCGTGCAAGCGGCGGCCTTCACCGGCGGTGTAATAGGTGCAGTCGATCGCTTCCTGAACATCGCCGCCGGCTTCCTTCATGACCTTTCCCATCTCGCGGGTCATCTCGCGTGTGAACTGATCCTTGTTTTCGCGAAGGATCTCACCGAGAGTGAAGAGCAGCTCGGCACGTTTAGGTGCCGGCGTGCGGCGCCATTTCGTCGAGGCGTTTTTCGCGGCTTCCACGGCCGCATTCACGTCATCGGCGTTCGATTTCGGAAAGCGACCGACGATATCGGACGTGTCCGCCGGGTTAATGTTCTCAAACCACTCACCTGACGAGCTATTCACCCACTCGCCGCCGATGTAGTTGAAATAGGTCTTTGCTGCAGTTTTCCTTTTTGCTTTTGCTTGTTTTGCTGTTGGCATAGTTTTCTAGAGTCTAAGATGGACAGGACGGCAAAGACAAATAGGGCCTATAGGACTTATTCGACCTATAGGCCCAATCCAAATCGCGACCCTAAAAACGGGTCTTTTACTGCACCGTAAACTGGACGACTTTTAGCAGCAAAGCGCGAGATCTGACGTCATACGTCAAAACATGCAGCACGACGGCGTCGCCCTTCTTGAGTTTCCCGACCGCCTCGCTAAACGATTTCACATCTGTGACCGCCACACGGTTCATCCGCTGAATGAGATCGCCCTCGCCAAGCGCTTCGACGCCATTCGACAATTTCACGTCGGCGATGAAACTCTCCGGATTTATCTCTTTTACGAGTACTCCCTTTTGCTCTTCAAGCTTGTGAGTCGACGCCAGCGAAGACGTCAGATCCACAAGCGTCAGGCCGAACGGCTTCACTTCTTCCTTATTTTTATCGAGCGGAAGCTTCGTTCGCGAACTTTCCTCGCCGACCTTCTCCGATTTGGGCGGGCGTTCGCCGAGGCGGATGGTCGTCGTCTTTCGGTCCAAGCCGGTTCCATTCTCGCGAAGAAACGCGATATTCACCGAGCTTTCCGGCGAAGCTAAAGAAACTTTTGCAATCAAATCCGGGGCGCCCGTGATTTTCTGTCCATTAAACTCGACGATAACGTCGCCCACTTTTAATCCGGCAGAGATCGCGGAGCTCTTATTAAGAAGTTCGACGACAATAGCGCCCTTTGCTTCCTTGAGCCCGTAAACGGCCGCAAACTCCCCTTTCACGGTTTCAAGCCCGACACCAAGATATCCGCGACGAACTTTGCCGCTTTTTAGGATCTGGTCGAAGACGTAAGCGGCCTCGTTAGACGGAAGCGCGAAGCCAACGCCATTGTAATCACCTGTCGAAGTGGCGATCTGCGAATTGATGCCGATCACCTCGCCATTCATGTTCACCAGCGGCCCACCAGAGTTTCCACGATTAATAGCGGCATCGGTTTGAATAAATCTTTGAAAGATGGAGGTCGAAGGCGTTTCGCGGTTCGTCTGGGAGATGATCCCCGCCGTCACGGTCCGGTTAAGGCCGAACGGTGATCCGATCGCGAGTACCCAATCGCCAACACGTGCCTGGTCCGAATCCGCAAGATTTACGAAAGGCATTTCGCGGTCGGTGTCCGCCTTCAATACCGCGAGGTCAGTCTCTTCGTCCACACCGACGATCGTCGCGGAATACTCATCGCCCGCGTCGGTCTTGATGGTGATCTTCACCGCATCTTCGACAACATGAAAATTCGTCAGGATGTGACCGGTCTTGTCGACAAAAAACCCGCTGCCGACTGAATACGACGGACGCCGCGGCATCTGGCGTCGGAAGAAATCCATGATGTCGTCCGAATCGCCGGGCGCCGCCTGGCCCCGCGTAGTGACTTCCGGAGTCTTTCCTTTTGTATCGATACTAACGACTGCTTGTCCGACTTTCTTGGCCACCTCGGCAAACGAAGCGGAGAGTTTTTCAGGAGAGACAGCCGCTGGCACGGGCGACCCTTGAGGAGTTACTACCTGCGACCGGTTTGATACGGTCAGGACAAAAAAAACCGCGGGAAGTAATAAGAACGAACGTAATCGAAGCCCTTTCTGAACATCAAACATACATGCTTCTCCTAAACTTCTGCTCAGTTGCGTGATTATAGCAGACCGTGCACCGGCTCCAGAAAGTATAATCCGCGGACATAAACCGATAATCACGGTCGTAGTAAAACTTTTAGGACACCGTGCCGCCCCGCCTGCTCGAGAGCTCTGACGCCGTCGTCGAGGCGGTACTCGTCACTGATCAGGTCATCGACATTCACTTTCTTGGATGCAAGAAGTTCGACGGCCGGTGCAAGCCGGCCGCAGCGCGACCCGACGATCGAGATCTCGTCAACCACGACACGTGAGGCTTCCCAACTTGCGCGACCGTGAAACGTTGACTTAAGAACGAGGCTTCCGCGCGGCGTCACGAGGTCGAGAGCGGTCGAGAACCCGCTCTCCGAGCCGCTTGCCTCGATCACGATGTCAAAACTCTTCGAGGGGATCGTCGCTTTCCCGAGCACCACTGTCTCGACGCCGAGCTTCTCGACGATCGACATTTTTTCCGGATGTTTACCGACGAGCAGAACCGAATCCGTCCGAAGCCGCGTCGTCATCGCACACAGCAGACCGAGTTTTCCGTCACCAATAATCGCGACGCGGGTGTCAGGTAAAATTTCCACACGCTCGGAGATGCCGAACGCCGCCGCGAGCGGTTCGGCGAACACGGCCGCATCGTCCGACACGTTATCCGGCACCGCGATCAAATTTCGAGACGGCAGTGCGAGGAACTCGGCGTGAGCTCCGTCGCGGCCGTGGATGCCCAATACGGTGCGCAACGCACAGTGCCTCGAATCGCCGCCAATACAAAGACCGCATTTACCGCATCCTGCGTTGATCTCGCCGACGACACGGGTTCCGACGATCGACGTCGAATCTTCGCATGCCTCGACAACGCCGACGAACTCATGTCCGATCGTTCCGTTAAAACCAGCGTAACCGCGTGCAATCTCGAGGTCGGTGTTACAAATCCCGGACTTGATCACGCGAACAAGTGCCTCGCCATCGGCCTTAGGAACTGCAACATCGGCCAAATGGACATGCTGTTCGGTTACGCGCAACGCTTTCATAGTTTTCGAACTGAGAGTCCCGCTTAATTTACTTACCAACGAGAGTCTTTTATACTTTTTCGGAACTGAAATTATCAACTTACGAATAGGAATTCCGAAACTGAAATTATGCGAAGTATATTGTTTACCGCGTTCCTTACCGCTTTGCTCGCGCTGATACTTGCCTGCCAGCCGGGGACAGGCACCAACACTAGTAGTGCGACTAACACCACTAACGGTACGTGCTCGGTCTCTCCGACCGGCTCGGCAACCGAGGCATATAAGCAACTTTTTTCAGCCGTCAAATCAAAAGACACGGAGAAGATCAAAGCGGTGATGACCAAGAAGACGCAGGATTTTGCTCAAATGGTCGCGGCGAGACAGGCTTCACCGATCGAGAAGGTTTTTGAAAACGGGTTTACGGCGACAACCTTTGCCGACTCGCTTCCGGAGATCCGCGATGAGCGTGTGAACTGCGAGTATGGAGCCGTCGAAGTTTGGAACGCCAAGGACAATCGGTGGGAAGATCTCGGCTTCGTCTACGAAGATGGCTCGTGGAAGCTCGCGATCGGCGAAATGTTCGGGGGTAGCTTCAAATCTCCCGGCAAAGGCCGTGCGGTCAAGGAGCAGGAGGCAGCGAACGCGTTGACCAACAACATGATCCCTGCAAATATCGCCAATGCCAACATGAACAGCAACGTAAAAATCATCGTGCCCAAGGAACGTCCCGAACCGAGTACGAACAAATGATCGATCCGGTTACCTTCGGCGAGATCGTTACGCAATATGAGAAGCACGGCTGGATCCTCCGCCGTGCTTTGCTTTCCGACGCGAGCGCAAAAGCTCCGCCGAAATC